>JBGUIU010000242.1:0-2169 GCA_045113275.1 Paludibacteraceae bacterium | reverse complement strand
AATTCCTTTCGCTGGGTAAGTCCTTTTACACCATTTTCCACAAATATACGGTACACATAGAACCATTCGTTACTACTCCGGATAAGACTTTCCCCATCTTTAGAATAACTAGCTGCTTGAACATCCTTCACACACTCCGTAAGGAAAGCTATCAGTTTCTGGTTGTAGTTCAGTTGGTCAGGATCTTCACGCTGTTCATAGAGTCTATCCAGTTCTTCCAGCTTGGTATAGGCACAGAACACTTGTTCCATCACACTTTCACGGTAGCCTTTTGCACGGAGAGTTTTGATCAGTCTCAATGGGTCCCCGATGTGTCCTTCTATGATAGTTCTAAGTTCCTCGTCCTTGATTTCGTTGAAGATGGAATCGGACAATTGGTTGTACTGAGCCTTCGTCAATCTTCCGTTCTCTGTCAGTCGGTTGCAGTTCCGTTTCAGCAAGTTAACATGCATGGTGCTGTTATGCTTTCGGTATTCATCCTGGCACTGGTTGTAAATCTGAAGCACTTCATCATCGGTGCGCTGCTCCATTATCCGTATGCAACTGCAGAGTAAGCTATAAAGCCTCCGGTTCAGCACATAGAGCGCACAGATAACCATGGGGCCGAAGTCCATGTGCTTCATGTTCTTGGGGTCATCGGTGAAATAGGTTACTTGACGGCATACATCCCGACTGGTGAAATTGAACAGTTCAGGGTTTTTCTTTCTCAGGGCGTTGATGTTCAGCATCAGTGTGCCCTGAAGCTGCATGCACACCAGCTGGTAGAACTTATCCTTCCAGATGTGGAGGTAATCCGGGTAGACCTCTAATAAGTTAGAACTGATTATCTTCTTGAATTTCTTCAATTCATAGAAAGCTGTCCGGGTGTGATGCTTGAGTTCCAGCACGATAGAGGCAAAATCGGGGGAGTCTATGTCTTGTCCAGTCTCCAGTATATTGGTGAGGAAGTTTTTGACACTTTCTTGGTAATCAGTTAGAAATCTCCTCTGCACTCCGTACATTTCGGGTGCAGTGTTAATAAAAAGGTTCACAAATTACAGTTAGTTTAATAATTGATAAATAGGTGAAAATCTAAAATGAACCTGAGAAGGGAATGGGTGCAACTAATTTCAACGGTATGCCCCCTATGCGACCAAACATGGGCAGGTATACAGAATACTTTTAGTCGCACACCAAACCCCTAAAGGTTGTTGTGCGACAAAGTATTTCTACAGCTGCCCATTATTTCAGTTTGGTCGCATTTTACGGAGCCTAGAAAAACTTTCGCTTATATCTTAAATGGTCAATATTACTTGACCAAAGTAGTATAAATTACTTTCTGTTTCTTAATTGTGTCTTTAAATGGTAGTTGCAAATATACATAAATATCTCTCCATTTGAGCATTCCTTGCTCAATATTTTATTTATTGATTTTATTTGCGGGCGCAAAGGTAGATGGTTTTTCGACATTCCAATCATAAAATCCAAAAAAGTTTCAAAATATTTTGGGGGGTAGTCCATCTTCCCAGAAAAAGAGCCAACCTATTCAGGCTGTATAGTCAACCATTTTCAGGGTATTTAGTCAACTTTTTCCGTATGGATGAGTTTATATGGGGCAAAAAATGCCCTTTTTTAAATGTTAAAACGCCATTTCACGGTGCACCGTGAGAAATGCGCGTTTTAGAGGGTATTTTGCAGTAATAGCAAGGAAAGATGTCTTAATGTTAGAGCATATTATTAATGTCATTTTTTTATAAGTAAAAGATAATCAATATATAAAGTAGTAGTTCCAATTAATGCTGGTGTCATAGGGTGTGTCATGTGTCATGTTAAATGTGTCATCCATTCTAGGACACACCTACCCCCTAGGGGGATTTTTACAGAAGCAAAAATAATACTAAAATAGAATTAATAATATAATATTAATATTATATTATTAAAATTTTATTCCACTTTTTTTACACCTATACCCTTTGTTTGTTTGACACTTTCGACATGACACATGACACAACCTGAAGGCTAAAATTCCCTCTCCAGTTAGGAAAAAAATTTTCTCCAGTTGGAGCGAAAATTTTCCCTAACTAAAAACCTTCAAAAAGTGCCTTTTGGAGTTCATTGAATTTCAGTAAATTATCATGACAAATCAAATTATTTTCATTTTTTGCTCATTTTTTTGCGTTTTGTGAGATT
>JBGUIU010000241.1:0-8214 GCA_045113275.1 Paludibacteraceae bacterium | reverse complement strand
GATCCCTCTCTACATGAGAGCAAAGGAATCCAAAGAAAAGAATCCGATCATCACAGACAGAACATCGGAAGAAATCCTTTCAATGGTGGATTATGACTTTAGTAAATTTTTTGCAGATGTACGATGTCAATTGTGTATATCATTTAGAACTAAATATTTTGACGATGCGGTACGAAATTTTGTGGCGAAGTATGATGATGCGGTAGTGGTTTTGATCGCTTGTGGATTAGATCCTCGTGTTGAACGCATCTCTCTTAAAAAGAATTATCAGGTATATGAATTGGACTTCTTGGATGTCATCAACCTCAGGAGACAATTCTTGCCGGAGTCGTCAGACAACAAGTATCTTACGGGCAACATTACGACTGACGGATGGATTAAAACCATCAAGGCGGAGCATCCGAATGGTCATTTCCTCTTCATCTTGGAGGGGGTTGCCATGTATCTGACGGAAGAGGAGGTGAAGAGAGTCTTCAAGAATATTGATGATAATTTTGAACATGCTGAGATCCATGTGGAGCGTATGAACAAGTATCTAAGCAAGCGAACTCATCTTCATGATTCCGTAAAAAGTACCAAAGCCACTTTCCGTTGGGGATGTGACAATCCGAGAGAGATTGAGCAATGGAGTAACTCCTTCAAATTGAAAGACGAATATTATTACTACTCGGATGAGTATAAAAGAATTCGGAAACGTATTGGCTTGAAGGCTGTTCCTCTCAGATACATCCCTTCCTATCGTCGGTCGTTGGGTATTTGGAGTTACGAAAAACAGAAGTAGAGACATTGCTGAGTTAGCAATAATAAAATCTCATCAACAGCCCTTTTTGGCGTAAGTCTAACAAGCTTACATCTAGCATTTTATTGGCAATAGGTGAGAGTAGGTGTTTTTATTTAAAGTATAATCCGTTCGATAACTCATATAGTAGCCATAAGGCAGATGAGGGTGTGTCAAGATGATACACCCCAGGGGAATATTTTTTCAAAAATTTACATAATTAACAGAATACAATAAGATGAAAATATACAATCAACTAATAGCATTATTCTCACTGTTCGCATTAACAGTGAATGCACAACAGGTTCCTGCAGATACAGTTGCTAAGGGACAAACATCAACAGGGTCAACTGTGAGTACGCAAGACATCTCTTCAGAGACGGCTAAAGAGCTGATACCAGCCATAAAGTTTGGAGATGAAATAAAAGTGCGATTGGGTGGTTTTTTCCGTGCTGAATATTACGTGGATAACCGCGAGATCGTAGGTGCCAGCGATGGTCTTTTTGGATTCTTCCCAGCAGACCATGTTTATGACAGTAATGGCGATGACCTGAATGAAGTGGTGAGACAGAACTTTTCCACGCAGGCTACTCGATTCACTGCCACATTGGATGGTCCAAAACTTGGAAAGGCAACTTCCAAGGCATACGTAGAATTTGATTTCTCGGGAGGAAACACTGTCAATGTCAGATTGCGACAGGCATGGGTTAAGTTTGGCTGGCAGAAGGGTGAATTGCTCTTAGGAAAGGCTTGGAACCCATTCTCTGACGTTCCGTTCCCATACGTGGCTGGATTGCATATTGGTATTCCATTCCGTCAATTCAACAGAGGTGACCAGATTCGTTACACGTTCAAGCCAACTGATCGCCTCAACTTAGTTGTGGCTGGAGTATATCAGACAGAGCATAAATCGATACTCGAGGAGTCATCGAATAGTGATATTCGTCAGAATCCAACACCAGAGTTCCATTTGCAGTTGCGTTATGCTTCTCCTGTAGTTAGTGCAGGAATCCTTGGTGAGTTCAAGAGCCTGCGCCCTGCGACTAAAATCGCTAATGAGGATGGTAGCGTGTATAAGACAGATGAAAAGGTAAATTCATACGCGTTAAGTTATTACTTGCAGGTGATAAAAGGAAAATTCGGACTTAAGACGGGAGGTTTATACGGCAGTAACTTGAGCGAATATTTCCAACAAGGAGGTTATGCAGTGAAGTCAATAGATGAGAAGACGGGCAGACGTACCTACTCAACATCGAAAGTCACATCATATTGGCTCAATCTCTCGTATGGTAAGACATGGGCACCAAGCTTATTCGTCGGTTATTCGAAGAATTTAGGATTTAATGATAACATTTTGGCTGGAGGAGATTTTTTTGGTAGATGGCAAAACATCGATCATCTGTTCAGAGTATCCCCATCACTGAAGTTCTCTCATAAACAATGGACCATTCAAGCGGAACTCGATTACGATTTGGCAGGTTATGGTACAATAGATTATGCTGACCATGGGAAGGTGAAAGATACACATAATGTGTCGGCTATCAGAGGACTCTTTGCCACAACATTTTTCTTCTAAATCTTTTATAAAAACATAGAAAATTAATTGTTTAACATTTAATACATTAGAAATATATGAGAAAGAATAAATTATTTATAGCAGCATTATTTATAGCATCTTCAGTTTCCTTTTTCTCTTGCGGTAATTCATCAAAGGAAGCCAGTGTTGACAGAAAAGATATCTCTGTAGGTTTTTCACCTGGTCCGTATTCAGACCTTTTTAAGGCAGCGATCCAACCTGCACTCGAGAAGAAGGGGTACAATGTGAAAGTGGTGGAATTCACCGACTGGGTGACTCCTAACCTTGCTTTGGCGAATAACGAGATAGATGCTAACATCTATCAGAACACCCTCTATCGTCAAAATTTCTGTGACACGAAGGGAGTTGACCTGACAGCCACCTTCTCAGTACCTACAGCAGCTCTCGGATTATATTCTGACAAATATAAGGCGAAGAATGTTGACGAACTGAAAGCGCAACTTCAGCCTGGAGGTATTGTTTCTGTGCCTAATGATGCGGTTAATCTTGCGCGTGCCTTGCGCTTCCTCCGTTCGATTGGATTGCTTACAATAAAATCCACGGTCGATGATAAAACGGCTACTGAAAATGATATCGACGAGAACCCATTCGGACTCAAGATTGTTCCATTGGAAGCAGCTCAGTTGCCACGTTCTTTGGATGGTAGTACACTTGCTGTAATCCCAGGCAACTATGCCATATCTTCTGGATTGAAACTCTCTTCCTCCATTGTAGGAGAGGCTTTGCCTTCAGAACTTCTTATCTGGTTCGTCGTAAACACGAAAGATGCCGATGCTCAATTCGTAAAGGATGTGCAGGAGGCATACGAATCAGAGGATTTCAAGAACTATTTTGAGGATCCAAAAAATGAGTTCGACAGGTTCCAACGTCCACAATGGTATGTGGATAAATGGAATATCCAGAACAGATAATAGTTCAATTCCTTTTATAGATGCTCGATCAAACAGGATCGGGCATCTATTTGTATAACTCATAAAAAGTAAGAAGTATAGATGATAAAATTTAACAATGTAAGTGTTTCATTCAAAGATAAGAAGAGTCAGATAGTGCATGCTGTCAAGAATGTCTCTTTTGAAGTTGAGGATGGAGAAATTTTGGGAATTGTGGGCACCAGTGGAGCGGGTAAGAGCACACTTCTTCGTACGGTCAATCAGTTACAGCTTCCTACTGGCGGACAGACAATTGTGGATGGTAACGACATTGGCAGTTTGTCGGGGGCAGAGCTGGCAAAGGCTCGTCACTCTATCGGTATGATTTTTCAGCAATTCAACCTTGTCAGCACCAAGACGGTGGCACAGAATGTGGCTTTCGCCATGGAGATAGCAGGGCGCAGCAAAGAAGAAATTAAACAACGAGTGCCAGAACTGTTGAAGCTTGTGGGTTTGAGCGAACGGGCGAATGTCTATCCGAATACATTAAGTGGTGGACAGAAGCAGCGAGTGGGAATTGCCCGCGCTGTGGCCAACAATCCCAAGATTCTGCTTTGCGACGAAGCCACGTCGGCTTTGGATCCAGAGACCACCAATGATGTCTTGCAACTTTTGAAAGAGATAAACCACAAGTTCGGTATTACCATTGTGCTTATCACTCACGAATTAGATGTGGTCAAAAAGATATGCCAGCGTGTGGTGGTGATGAATCGTGGAGAGGTAGTTGAAATAGGCGATGTGTTTGACGTCTTTACGAACCCACAGCATGAGTTTACAAAGACACTCTTGTCGCACACCTTCGACCTCGACCTTCCGGATCGTCTGACGCACGATTATTCGAAACCGTTGGTGAGAATAGTTTACAACGGCGAGAAAGCAGAAGATGCCATCGTATCCAACGTGGTGAAACAGTATGCGGTTGATGTGAATATTTTGCATGGTAAGATTGAGTACATCAATGACAGACCATTTGGTATTCTGATTGTTCAATTGATTGGAGAGCAAGATGAAATAGAGAAGAGTTTAAATTATTTGAGTAAAAACACATATAGAACGGAGGTGATAAATGAACGAAACTAATTATTCAGAACTGGTTAGTAACTTGTTGCCAGCGTTTGGTGAAACATTGGAGATGTGTGGAATCGCACTTGCGTTGGCGATTTTGTTAGGTGTACCGCTTGGCGTGTTGTCTTATCTTACGAGCGACCGCAATATATGTCAGAATAAGCTTATCAATCTATTGGTCAGTTTTATATTGAACGTGATTATGTCAACCCCGTTTGTGATTTTGTTGGTGTTGTTGCTGCCTTTCACAAAGTTGGTGGTGGGCACCTCCATAGGACCTGAGGCCGCATCGGTGCCGTTAGGCATTGTCGCCATTGCTTTCTATGCACGTTTGGTGGAGGGCAATTTGCATGGTGTGGACAAAGGGGTGATAGAGGCATCGGTAGCCATGGGAGCCACATGGTTCAAGATCGTCACCAATGTCTTGTTGCCAGGTGCATTCAGTGGCATGATACGAGGATTGACTGTTCTGGCAGTCACGCTGGTGGGTTATTCAGCTATGGCCGGCATCGTGGGCGGCGGAGGTGTCGGCGATCTTGCCATACGGTTCGGATACTATCGATACCAAACAGATGTTATGATCATTACGGTGCTTTTACTCATTGGACTAGTACAGATTATTCAGACAATCGGAGAAAAAGCTTCTGCAAAAGTTCAGAAATAGGTTGATTATGAACATATAAGAGACCACATAGTGTTAATTGTAATGAAAGACATTGCTCCATGAAGGATGACGGGGGCAATGTCTTTTTGATTTATTTCAAAAATAATTCATGATTCTGTCGTAACCTCCTAAATGAATCATACTTATGACGGAACTGATGCTAAATAAAATAGAGTATATTGTACCGCTGGTGGCAGCTTTTTATAGAACCTGCCTGCAATATCAAAAGTCAACCTGATTTTTTTTGATCTTCCTAATAAACTAATTTCTTTACCGATTCATATTCAACTATGAAATCGCAGTATGATTATTGTATTCATTATAAATTCGTTTAATCTACCAAAATAATAGGTATTTGTAAATATTTTATAATCAGTATAATACAAAAATTATTCATTGTTTTATTAAATATAACCTACTAAAATAGTATGTAAATAGAAAAATTGTTTTATATTTGCATCGTAAAAACAAAAAAAGAGAGGTTATATGGCAAACATTCATCAATCAATAGCAGAGTTAGTGGGTAAGACCCCATTGCTGCAACTTAACGGATACAATAAAGCAAAGAATCTTGGTGCTAATCTAATCGCTAAGTTAGAGTATTTCAATCCCAACCAGTCGGTTAAGGACCGTATCGCACTTGCGATGGTGGAGACGGCTGAAAAAGAAGGAAAACTAAAGAAGGGTGACACCATCATCGAGCTGACAAGTGGTAACACAGGTGTGGGCTTGGCAGCCATCGCAGCTGCAAAAGGGTACCCTTTCCGTGTTTATATCCAAGACCAAGTGTCCAAAGAGCGTTTCCAAGTGATTCACGCCTTGGGCGGTAAGACGGTAAAACTCTCAGAGGTGCCTGAGATCGTGGAGACTTTCGAGAAGTATGGTCCAGACTTCATCAAGTGTGTGGAGGCATTGGAGCGTCATGTGGCTGGAGAGAAAAATCTTTGGTTTGCAGACCAGACTCGCAACCCAGCTAATCCAAATGTTCACTTCCATACTACGGGCCCTGAGATTTGGAACGACACCGACGGACATGTTGATGCTTTCGTGGCATGTGTGGGTACAGGTGGTACTCTTTCGGGTGTAGGAAATTTCTTGAAATCAAAGAATCCAAACGTGAAGATCTTCGGCGTACAGCCTACGGAGGATTCTTTCCAATCGCCTGAGCGTCCTGACCAAGAGGAGATCACGGGCGTTCATCCATTTGAGAACACCAAAGAGGAGTATATCCCTGCTAACTTGGATCGCAAGGTCTATGATGGCTATTTCGAGGTACATACCGATCAAGCTTATGAGGCAGCTCGTCTCTTGGCAAAGAATGATGGTGTGTTGGTGGGTGCCTCATCAGGTGCTGCCCTCTATGCCGCTACTCAATTGGCTCAGCGTGAAGAGTTCAAGGGAAAGAATATTGTTGTCCTCTTGCCTGATACAGGCTTGAGATACTTGTCAACGCATTTGTTTGAGGAATAGACAAAGGATATGGGATTGCCAGCAAAATTAAATTTGTAGGCAATCATTTTCTTTATCGTGTGTAGGAGAATCCAAACAAATCGCAAATCTCATACCTTTTTTGCGGGGTTTAGTATCTGACTGTCTAAAAACAAAAAAATATGAACTTTATTTTCATATCTCCAAACTTTCCATACACGTATTGGAATTTTTGTGACCGGTTAAAAAGAAACGGGGTGAATGTCCTTGGTATAGGTGATTGCCCATACGATGCTTTGAATGATAATCTTAAGAGTTCATTGACTGAGTATTACAAGGTGGATTCAATGCAGGATTATGAGCAGATGTTTAAAGCTGTTGCCTTCTTCTCGTTCAAATATGGCAAAATCGATTGGATAGAATCCAACAACGAGTTTTGGTTGGAGCAAGACGCCCGCCTTCGTTCGGATTTCAACATCAATACAGGCATAAAATCTGATAAAATTGCTAATTACAAAAGCAAATATCAGATGAAGGAATTTTATCGTAAGGCTGGAGTGCCTGTGGCTCGAATACAACAAGTCACGACGATAAAAAGTGCTTTGGAATTTGCTGAACTTACGGGATATCCGATCTTTGCGAAGCCGGAAATAGGAGTGGGAGCGACAGATACGTTTAAAATCACAAACGAAGATGAGTTAAGGGATTTTTTCAAACGTAAACCTGATTTCCCCTATGTTTTGGAGGAGTTCGTGACAGGCGACATTTGCTCTTACGATGCTATCGTTGACAATGAGGGGAATCCTCTTTTCGAAAGCATGACAGTTTGGCCACCATCGGTAGCTGACATCGTAAAATATCAGTTGGATTTGATGTATTACACGGCATCTGATCTGCCTGCTGGACTTCGACGATTGGGCCGTGCTGCCGTAAAAGCTTTTGAAGTGCAAAGTCGTTTCGTGCATTTGGAATTTTTCAGACTGTCTTCAGATAAACCAGGCCTTGGTAAAAAAGGCGGTTTCGTGGGTTTGGAGGTCAATATGCGTCCTGCAGGTGGTTACACACCTGATATGATGAATTGGGCACATAGTACTGACGTCTATCAGATTTGGGCAGATATGGTGACATTCAATAAACGCCTTCTACCAGATAGCAACAACCATCAATACTGTGTCTTTGCTTCTCGTCGCGATATTCATGATTATGTACATACCCATGAGGAGATTATGGAACGTTATGGAGACAAAATGCTCATGTGCGAACGTATGCCAGACATGATGGTCCCTCAGATGGGAAATCAGATGTACACGGCCTATGCGGCGGATTTGAAGAATACTTTAGAGTTTATTAAATTTGTACACCAGCAAAAGTAACTTAACTATTTAGGAATGGAGATTAATTACTATAAAGAATATAGCCATTATCTTGGAAGAGATATGGAATTTAAAACCTATGGAAGACCGGGTGGTAAATTGGCCTTCGCCTTCGCACCTCAGAATGGACGATTCTATGATTTCGAGAGTTTTGGAATGGTGAATGAGTTGGAACCTTGGATTAACTCAGGGAAACTGATGTTGGTCACTCCTGACAGTATCGATTTGGAGACTTGGAGCGATGAGAATGGTAATCCTCGCTATCGAATTGAACAACAAGAGCGCTGGTTCAAATATATCACCGAGGAACTTTTTGCCCGTGCTGTGCAACTTAATAATTCGTTTGGCTACAAAGCTTTGGTGACAGGCTGTAGCATGGG
>JBGUIU010000240.1:0-7471 GCA_045113275.1 Paludibacteraceae bacterium | reverse complement strand
TTTAGTATAATTGCATTTTAAATGGAGATGAAAAAAAATATATATATGAAAAATGGTATAGTCCTTATTTTAGCCTTTCTATTTTCAATAGATATGGCACTAGGACGAAAGCTGTATTTTGATCAATATACGGTGGATGATGGTTTGACTTCGAATCTAATCCATGATATTGAACAAGATGGCAGTGGACATATATGGGTGGCGTCTGATTTTGGATTGTCTCGATTTGATGGAAAATTTTTCAAACAGTATTCGCGAGACAAGTATCCCTCATTGCTGAGAGATGAAATCTTTTTAATAAAGATATTTCCTGATCACTCCATGTTTGTGGGAAGTCAGGCTGGTGTGTTGCTGAAATATAATCCTATCAGGGATGTTTTTGAAGATTATTCTCCCTCAGATTTTAATACGACTTATCTGAAGCAGATTGATGGTTTTTGGACATTGAAGAATAATAAAAAGTTGGTTTATACTTCCAATGGACTTTATTTATTAGATGAGGGGAATACCCGTTTCTCTAGTGATTTTGAGGCGTTTAAATCCTTTGAACCGTATTATATCTTATCGTTTTGTGAAGATACAAAGAATCGTTATTGGATTAGTTCATTTAATACGTTATATGTTCTTCTTCCTAATGGTCAATTGGTGAAAAAATATGACCTGTCACAGGATCTTGAATCAATGTTCTCATCAAAGATTTTTCAGGTTTCAGATAAAAAGATTCTGATTACTTGTTTCTCTAATGTGCTCTATTCGATTGATTTGTATGATGATGGATCTGTTTCTGAGCCGGTTCTTGTAAAACTTCCTTTCTCTAATTTAAATAAGATTATCTGTGATCAGAAAGGTCGATTCTGGTATTCTTCTGATGGTGATGGTTTGTGGTGTTCTGACGAGTGTCCGAATGCAACTACCAAGTATGAAAAGATTGTGCCTAGTAATCTTCCGGAAGATTGTATTGATAAGATTTATGATATAGAGGAGGCAAGTAATGGTGATATATGGGTTGGTACGTATAGTTCCGGATTGTTAAGATGTAGTCCGAATCGTCAACAATCGTTTACTTTTTCTACTGATGTGAAGTTCCCGATGAGGATGGCCAGTTCTTTTTCTGAGGGAGAAAACCATACTTTCTATGTGTCGTGCGATGGAGGCGGTCTGGCAAAGTTGTCGTCGGATTATTCTGTCGAGAAGATATATAATGAAAAGTATGGCTTGACAAGTCGTAATATTGTGGGACATACTCAGGATAGAGATGGACATCTGTGGTTAGCTACATGGGGGGGTGGTATATTGGAGTTTGATCCTAAGACGGAGAAATATCGGCAAGAGAGATTCCCTGGATTGAACTCTAATCTAAGCTGTTTCTCTTACGCTGGGAAGATGAAAAATGGCGAGATATGGGTCTGTACGGGTGGAGATGGAATGTATATGAGGAACACGAATGGTGTATGGTCTCGATATCTGTTGCAATTTTCTGAAAATGAATTTGATATGTGGCCATATCGTGTGATGGAAGGAGATGATAATTCAAGGTGGATTATTACCTCTCGTACGTTGTGGTATGTGAGAGGGGATGAGAAACGGCCTTTACTGTCGGATTTCTCAAAATGGGAGGGACATAATCCGATGAGATTAAATGATATGACTGTGGGGGATAAATGTGTGTATGTGTCAACGGATCGTAATATCATGCGCTATTCGGCAGATGCACAGACGTGTGATACATTGTCATATCTGCCAGCCTGTGACTATCAGTCTATCTGTGTGAGTGAGAAGGGGAAACTGTTAGCTAGTTGTACATGGGGATTGATTGAAATTGATGAGGAAAATAAATCATACAAACGATTGAATTATAACTTTGAGAAAAAAGGATTCAACTTCTTCCGCTCACATAGTCGCATGAAAACCTCTGATGGAAGAATCTTATGGGGAACAAAGGATGGATTTGTTGTTCAAGAAAAGAATATGAACGAGCTAACTGATCGTGCGGAGAACTTTGAACTGACGGAAGTCAATATAGAGGAGATGAACGCAGATGAGAGAGAAGAGTATGTTACTCGTGGGGATGATGGTAATATAAAGCAGTTGGAATTGCCGTATAATAAAACGGCTATTTCCGTGTTTGTGGATTGGGTGGATTATACATCTATTGATGTGAATTTCAGTTATTGCTTGCATGGCCTTTCTGATAAATGGAATACGGTTCAGGATAATCGTATTATATCGTTCTCATATATACCAAGTGGAAGTTATGAGTTGGAGGTTCAGGCAGTGAGTGGAACGGATACGCAGAAAAGAAGCATATCAATTATTGTTCTTCCTCCATGGTGGAAATCATGGTGGTTTACGCTCCTCTGCATAGTGGTGATCGTGCTGGTTGTTGGTAGTATCTTTTCTATTCGATTGCAACGATTGAAGAGACAGCGTGAAGAATTGCGCTATATGGTAGAAGAACGTACGAAAGAGTTGGATCAGAAAAATGTCCAGATTGAACAGCAGAATGTAGAATTGAAACATGTCTTGGCGGATAAGGATCGAGTGTTATCCGTTGTGGCACATGATTTAAAGAATCCTATGTTCGCTATCGTAGGCGCTCTGGAGGGTTGGATGCGACGTGAATCAGTGATGGATAATACGGAAAAGAGAGATGTGATTTCCAAAATATTGACCTCCTCGCAGACCTTACAGAGTGAGATGGGACGTTTGTTGGAGTGGGCTAGAGCGAAGAGTGATAAGATAGATTTCAACCCAACAAATGTTGATTTGGCTTCTTTGTTGCGGAATATCGGTTCTTTATTGTTCCCGTTGTTGTCTAAGAAGAATATCACACTCTTATTGGATGTTAAGTTGACACATTGTTTGTGGGGAGATAGCAGAATGATTAGTACAATTTTCCGTAATTTTATCAATAATGCTATCAAGTTCACGCCAGAAGGAGGTAAGATATATGTTACAGCATACGAGAAAGAGGGGAATGTGGCATATATTGAGATCAAGGACACAGGTGTAGGTATGTCGAAAGATAAACTGTCAGCTTTGCGGACAAACGGCTATTGTGACTCATCTGTTGGAACGGACAATGAGCAGGGAACAGGTTTGGGATTCCGAATCTGCCGTGATTATATAGAACGAAACAGTGGTGATTTGACGTTGGACAGTGTAGAAGGAGAAGGTACGACTATAGGCTTAACATTACCTTTGTCTGCTCAAACCGTATCCGAGGTTGCCCCTTCTGTGGCTAACCAGGATGAGAGTCTGAAAACCACCTTGGATAAGGAAATACTAGAAGGTAATAAAGTTGTTGTGGTTGATGATGATTCACTTATCTGTAAGAATATATCAGATATATTAAGCCCTTATATGGAGGTCCATACAGCCTTGAATGGAGAGGAAGCATTGTCTGTAATTGAAAAGGTGATGCCAGACTTAATATTGAGTGATGTGGAAATGCCGGTTATGAATGGTATTGAGTTAAGTCGAAAGATGACGCAGAATGAGCAAACGGATTCTATTCCATTCTTATTCCTTTCTGCCAAGAATGATCAATCAGACCGCTTGTTAGGATTGTTGAGTGGTGCAATTGATTATATACCTAAGCCATTCAGTGAAAGTGAGCTTTTGATGAAGGTGAATAATATTCTTAGAATTCGTCAAAAGCAGCAAATGCGCTTGTTGAAAGAGTATTATCAGAATCCAGAAGCAACGGCAGAGGAGAATTTGCCTAAGGAGGAGAAACTGAATCCGTTCATTGCTAAAATGATGGATATCATTGAGCAGCATTATTATGATAGCAGTTATTCTGTTGAACAGTTGGCAGAGGAGATGGGTGTCAGTCAGTCAACATTATCACGAAGGACGAAAACGCTGTTGGCAAAGACGCCTATAGAGATTATGAACGAGTTTAGACTGAATAAGGCGATGGCACTTTTGAAGCAAAATGATGGTGAATCATATATATCTGAGATAGCCTATAAGATCGGATTTTCTGATCCTGCATATTTCAGTAAAAAATTTAAGGAGTTCTTTGGTGTTATTCCTAGTAATGTAGGAGAAAAGGTAAAAAATACCGATGAAAGCGTCGATTTGTGAGGTTTATCAGTATAAAAAAATAACAAAGAATCTGCCGTCTGACTAAAATCTCATGTCATATGACGAAAAATTTACATTGCAATTGGGGCTTTTAATGTTAATTTGCATAGTCAGTCAAAGGATTGATTATTAAATTGACATTAGAAGAAATATTTATGGGAAGGAATTCACTTTGACAAATTAGTCAGTGGTTCAGACGTACAATTTATCCATTATTGCGTATACGTTTTGTCTTTTACACTTATATGGAGTGGCGAGTCGGTAACTTCGGCTCGCCAATTTTTCCAAATCTTAAATTGTCCATAAATCATAATTCAATATATAACCCTATTATTTTTACCTTATTGTTATATATACACACAATAGCATAATGTTCAGTTTAGTGCAGTTTTAATTCGTGTTCCTGTTTTTTTTGAGTGGTGTATTCTCCCCCAGAATACACCTTTTTTTGTGAATAATTAAATAAATCAACTATATTAGTTAAACAAAAACATCATTGCAGGATTTCCCTGCAATGATGTTTCCCGTATGTATCCGTATGGTGATTACTCAACAGTGATAGGTAGTGCTTGGAAATCGACGATTTTCTTGTCGTCTATCGCAACGGTACCTGCTTTCTTGATGATTATCGTAGTGGATGGATGTTTTTTTGCTGTTTCTATCGCACAGGAAGAAACGCAATAGTCATAACATAATCCTACTAGATGCAGTTCGGTTACGTTTGATTGACGAGATAGAACATCTATACCATACTCTTCCGTTCCTTTGTCTTTTCCTTTGCTGAGAACAGAGTATTTAAGCTCTGTGTTTATCAAATCAGCATCTATCTCAGCTCCTTTGCTTCCCTCTACGCAGTGTGAAGGCCATATTCCGCCATTCTCTTTAAATGAGCAATGGTTGATAGGGTGACAATCTTTTGTGAAGATGATTTCGTCATAGTTTTCTTGTTGAATCAAGTTTAGAATATTTTTTTTCGCCTGGTTCCATTTGTCAATGCCGACACCTAATGAACCATCAATAAAGTCTTTTTGAGCATCAACGATAGCAAGGATTTTTTTAGAAGGCATAAAGCTTGGAATGTTTAGCAATTTTGCTTTGAAAGCCATGCCGTTGATTCTCTTTTTTATACTTGCGATGATAGCAGGATCTACTTCATCTTCTCTTCCTCTTGATACACGTTCTACATCCGCATAAGAGAATCCAAGATTATCTTCATCTGTTTGTCCGCACATTCCGTCAGAAGGAGCTTTCTTTACTAGATATTCTGGCAGTCCCAATTCTAGTCCTAGTTCTACGACTTCGCTTACATATAGGTTAGATAATGGAGCAAAATCACCAGCTCCATCTCCCCATAATGTAAAATAACCCATCAATCTTTCAGAAAGGTTCCCGTTGTTAGAGATACGACAATTTCCTATAATAGCAGCAACGGCATATAGGGTAGTCATTCTAAGACGAGAAGGCGTATTGGTTTTGTATTGACTGGTAGCGGATTCTTTTGTTTTTTCTAAGATCTCATTAGTCAAGCCATCATAAGCTCCCTGAATATTGATCTCATAGCTTTTAATACCTAGGAATTCACATACTCTTTTGGAGTCTGCGATATCTGATTGTACACCGTTGGGCATTAAGACACCGATGACTCTGTCTTTTCCGAGCGCTTCAACACAGATAGCAGCAGAGACGCTACTATCTTTACCTCCACTTATTCCAATAAGTGCTCTGGTCTTTGGGTCGCCGTTCTTCTCAAAATAATCACGAACCCAAGCAATGATTTCGTCTTTTGTTTTTTTCATTTGTTTTGTTTTTGAGTTTATATCTCTGTCTCTGGATGGTTGATACGCCATTGAATGGCTCTTTGTAGATATTCCACATACTCAGGATTTTTGCACATGCCTTTTCCTGGAGTATCGGAAACCTTAGCCACGTCACTACCATTGCAGTTCGTCACTTTCATAACGATGTTCAATGGAGTCTTGTCCGTATCATTGGTGATAAATGTTCCGATTCCGAATGCAACTTTGATTCTATCTTTGAAATAGCGATTCAATTGTGTTGCTTTTTCAAAATTCAAGCTATCGCTGAAAAGAAGGGTCTTGGTCTTAGGATCTATACCTAATTTTTTATAATGTTCAATTATTTTTTCACCCCACTGATATGGATCTCCGGAATCATGACGTACACCACTGAAGAGCGTAGCGAATTCTTCGTCAAAATCACGAAGGAAGCAATCGGTGGTGATTGTATCGGTAAGAGCTGTTCCGTTCTGTACCTTATACTCATTCACCCATGCACGAAGAGAATAGAGGTTGGAGTAGGCTGGGTTGATTGCTCTGTTGCCTTGTCCAATACACATAATCCACTCATGCGCCATTGTGCCTGTTGGCTTTAGTTCGTATTTTTTAGCAAGATAAACATTGCTGGTACCCACAAAGATGGTACTTGCAGATAATTTAGCTTTCTTTAATTGCTGAACAGCCATCTCCTGACATTCAGAAGATAATCTACGACGAAGTCCGAATTCAGAAAATGCACCTAATTCATACGTGCCGTTTTCAAGGAGACTGATTTTCCCCTTAAGCTTCTGCGAGAATTGTTTTTTTAATTCATCATAGTTGTATGCATATCTGAAATATACTTCGTTGACAATTGCAAGAGTAGGTATCTCATACATACTTGTGTTCAACCAGGTACCTTTGGCTTCTATGCTTAATCCGCAAGGCGCATCGGTCTTGATTTCAAAGTCTTCGTATCGTGGACTCCAAAGACGAAGGAAATCAGTGTAGGTTTCACTGATCCATCCTTTTTTTATGACTTTCCCTGTTTTGTCTTTGATTGTACCAATGTTCTTTAAATACTCTAGTTCATCTTCTTGAAAGCGAAGTTTGCAGTATTCTTGGATCTGATGTTTTATTTCAGCCACCATTTCTGATGTGAATTTCACATCACTGTTTCTGCACTTGAATGTCCATGTTGTTTTGTAATCAGGGAATTGGTGGTAAATTGCCTGACCCATAGAAAACTTATATAAATCAGTTTCTAATAATGATGAAATAATTGTATTCATACTATTCGGTTCAAAATTTATAGTTGTGTGTAATTAGATTAGATATACAAATATAGTCATGTTGTATTTTAAATTCAAAATATTGATGATAATAATTTATTGTGTGATTTTATAATTTATTTTATTATGTATATATATCTTGATACGGGTTCATCTGGGTTTGGAAATTTGGCAATACTGCTGAACCATGTATTAAAAAGACTGATCTTATTTTTGTTGCTTTCGTTATTCATATATTCATTATACTCTGTTGGAAAGCTGGAGCCAAATAAGAAAAAGTTATATATTTCCCAAAAACCTGCATCGATGATC
>JBGUIU010000239.1:0-1947 GCA_045113275.1 Paludibacteraceae bacterium | reverse complement strand
ATGAAGGGGACGCGGAGGACCAACGCGGAAATAGATTTTTTTTTACCTTCTCTCTATTACAGCCCCACAGGCAGCCATAAAACAGGCGAAATAAGGAAAGTTAGTGGATATTTAAAGGTTTATGAGATGGGTTTTTCCAGAGATGATGCTATAGATTATCTTTATTCTATCGATAATCGGCGGCGGATTCAAGGATGGAGGGACTTTAAAGAAAAAATAATATTTGAAGCAATGAAAAAGGTTATCACTGAGGTGGTAGCCTTTTTTATTGTTTCAAATGTGAAGAGCTTACACGATTATTTTATAATCACCAAGAGTTATTTTTTGCTTGATAATTCTCAGTAACTAAAATATGGTTATGTAGTAGGTTTTATTCAGATGTTCTGCCGAAGCTCGTTCTAAATCACATCAGTTAGGATAAATGATGCTAAGATATTTCGATAATGGTCTTTGTACTTGGAAAAGGAACTGATGCTGTGGGTGTGGTTGGAGCAATTCTTACAGTCGTACAGATGATTCTCATGATTGGAACTATTATTCCAACTGAAAATGCGTTAAAGAAAAATTATGATGAACTCGGAAGACGAAGATAAAATCGGGATATATACAGGTGACCAACTATGAAAAACGGGAAAACCCCAGATCCAAATGTGATCCATCCGATCGCAGGATATGACAAAGAGATATATGTCAAACCAACAATTACAAATCCGAATATCATTGTCGGAGATTTTACCTATATTGCAGACTCCCAATTTGAAAGCCATGTCACACACTTTTACCCATGGAGTCGGGATAAGCTCATAATCGGGAAGTTTTGCCAAATCGCGTCAGGCGTTGAATTCGTGATGAACGATGCAAATCACCAGATGAATGCTGTATCTACATTCCCGTTTTACACGCTGGAGGGCTGGGAGATGGAGCCTCCCGCTGCATCGGATATACCGTTCAAAGGTAATACAGTAATTGGCAATGACGTGTGGATTGGCCAGAATGCCGTTATTCTGCCTGGTGTTCACGTCGGTGACGGTGCAATTATCGGTGCAAACAGTGTTGTGGGCAGCGATGTTGCACCCTATAATATCGTGATCGGTAATCCTGCAAAGGTTTTGCGGAAACGCTTTGATGATGAACTTATCGGATTGTTACTCCAATTCAAGTGGTGGGATAAAAGCGTTGAAGAAATAAACAATCTGATTCCAATTCTGACCTACAGTGATTTGCAGAAGGTCAGGGAAGAAATTGAGGCCAGACTATGATCATACTGATTACTGGAGCATCTCATGTCGGGAAAACGATTCTGGCACAACGGATGCTTGAGAAAAACAAATACCCATATTTTTCAATTGACCATTTGAAGATGGGGCTTATTCGCAGCGGCATTACTGATCTCACTCCAGAAGATGATGATCAACTTACAGATTATCTTTGGCCAATAGTTCGAGAGATAATAAAGACTGCTATTGAGAATGAGCAGAACCTTATTGTTGAGGGCTGTTATATACCTTTTGATTGGAGAAATAGTTTTGATGAGCAGTATCTTCAGTCGATAAGATTCATTTGTCTTGCTATGTCAGATGAATATATAGATTCACATTTTGAAGAAATAAAATCACATGGCTCTGATATCGAAACAAGGCTTGATGACTCTTCTTGTACTGCTGAAAAACTGAAACAAGATAATCATCAGAACATAGATGGTTACCTATCTAATGGAGAACAGATTACTCTGATCACAGAAAGCTTTGATGACTCTCTAAGAGGAGTTTTGGATTAGCAAAATCCCGTTTGACTAAGACGACAGAGTGGTTGGAAGAAAAAAATGATAAGAAAAGTAATGCATCAGGACATCCCTGCCTGTGTCGACATAATTAAAAAGAGTTTGATATGATTTTTGAAATTGCCAGAGAAAAATAAATCATAATTCAGGAAGGTGAAGCGACATGA
>JBGUIU010000238.1:0-2387 GCA_045113275.1 Paludibacteraceae bacterium | reverse complement strand
GCCCAAAAATGTGAAAATAGGCGAAAAACTCAAAAATATACAATTTTTAAGATAAAAAATTTGGTAGTTAACATAAAAAGCGGTGCTGTTTCTTGATTTGTTGTTTAGGGGTGTGCCCCCTCCGATAAATTCGGATTATTTCTGATAAATTCCGAAAAATTCCGAAAAAATCCCCAAAATCCTTGCATATATCATTTTTTTTCTGTAATTTTGCACCGCAGATTGATGCAGATTACATAGTATCCGGTGATAATGATTTATTGGTAGTAGAGCAATATAAGAACACACGAATTGTATCGCCTGCACAATTTAGATCAATTATAAAATAACCCCGCCGCGAGGTTTTCGCGGCAATAATACATACCTCGGCGCAAGTGTGCGCCAACAAATAGCGTAATAAGCCCAACTTGATTTGTTGAAAACTGGACACTTTCAAAAATCATTATTGATTCAAGCGCGGTTTATGCACGCTCACGTATCAGCGTGAGTTTTCCGTGCGTAAATTTGAATCAATAAGGTTGTCCAGAACCTCAACAAATCAAATGAAGCGAGCGTAAAGCCCACGCTTTTTATGTGTGTATAAGTCTGTAAGACTAAAAGAACAACTAAATAATTTATTTACTAAAAAATCAAAGACTTATGAAAAAGATTCTCTTTTGCATGGCAACAATTATGCTTTGCTCGTTCTCTGCCTTCGCTGCGGCATTTAATGATCCGACGTCAGGCCTCTATTTCCAATTGATGGAAGGCTCAACGACTCAAGTGGAGGTGATATATAATAGCAGTTACCAAGGAAAGACCTCTTTCTCCGTTCCTTCTTCTGTTACCAATAATGGAAAGACATATAGTGTTGTGTCAATTGGTGGAGGAGCTTTTGCTAGTTGTAAAGACCTTGAAAGCATTACTTTACCGAACTCTATTCAGCGGATTTGGAAAGCTGCCTTTATGAATTGTGAAGGTTTAATGACTATTAACATTCCGGAGGGTGTAACCATCCTTGGAAATGGTGCTTTCAAAGGATGCCTACGCCTCGGATTGATGCCGTTCCAACTGCCAAGCACATTAGAGAGTATTGATGCGAATGCTTTTGAGAATTGTTTATTCTTGAGTGAACTTACTATTCCTGCGAGCGTGAAACATATCGGAGAATTTGCATTCAAAGGCACAGCCATTTATGATAATAGTGCCAATTGGGAGAATGATGTCCTGTATATCGAGAATATACTTATTTGTTCTTCATCCTCATTCCGCGGAGAATGTGTTGTTAAAGAGGGCACTAAATTGGTAGCCGATGCCGCTTTTACTGGTAGCAATAACTTATCTTCTGTATATTTCCCTTTTGCTGAGCCTCCTTATTTGGGGACTGCAATTGTTAAAAATGCTGCTTTATATGTTCCTTGTGGCGCAGAAGAGGCTTATAAGGCTGTCAACGACGGCGAATACAAAAATGTAGTTAAGACTGTGCCTTCGTTCTTTAATGTGCAAGGCCTTTCCGAGAATCCAACTATGGGTAACGTACGCGTACGCAAATCTTCTTCATGCGTGAATGTAGATACGCTAGTTGCGGTTCCTTTCCCTGGATATCTTTTCAAGCAATGGAATGATGGCATAACGGATAACCCGAGAGCAGTCGCTTTGACTCAAGATACAACGCTTACTGCTGAATTTGAGAAGGGAGCTCTTCTGTTAACCAAACCTAATGACGTTAATCGTGGTACCACGGCTGGAGATACCACAGCGCATTTCAACGATGTCGTAACGGTTTCTGCTACCGCCAAGGATGGATTTATCTTCAAATATTGGCATGACGGTGTTGCGGATAACCCGAGAAATATCACGCTTGTCCAGGATACGACTGAATTAATCGCTGTCTTTATGGTTGCCCACACAGTAACTTTTGTAGATTGGGACAAAACGATTTTGGCTCAAGACGTCGTTGCAGACGGAGATGCTGCAACAGCACCTGCTAATCCTGTGCGTTTCGGATATAACTTTAAAGGATGGGATAAAAATTTCCAGTCCGTCACAGAAGATATGACTGTAACAGCTCTCTATACTGCGTGGGGAGAAGCCATCGACAATGTCTCGGTCATTCTAGAAGGATCCCGCAAACTCTTCCGTGATGGTCAAATCCTCATCCTCCGTGGTGACAAGACCTATACGGTAACCGGCCAAGAGGTCAAGTAATCGTGCCCTATGGCTAAGAAATAGCGTTTATGCGCGGCAGATTCATATGCCGCATATCATCTTCGTTAAGTGCGCGGTACTTCAGTTCCGCGCCTTTTCTTTCTTCTTTTCCTGGCGAATTGAATTCGCCAATATTAAGGCTTTGTTTATTATCTCGGATAATATCCGAGTACTTTGTCCATTGCGTCCGAAATAATCGT
>JBGUIU010000237.1:0-4719 GCA_045113275.1 Paludibacteraceae bacterium | reverse complement strand
GGTTCATCTATTGGTACTGGAACAACGTATTTTGCGCCAAAACGCGTTGCTGGAACAACAACATTCAAAAACCTGCGTTCAGGTGGTGGTTCGATGGTATATATTGATGCCCGATGGACACCTAATACATTTAATGTTGCGTATGCTGGCAATGGTAATGATGGTGGATCTGCGCCAGGCGTCCCTGAAGCCTGTATATATGGCGGAACATGTAATGCACCAGCGAATACTTATACCAAGACAGGCTATACATTTACTGGGTGGGCATGTACATCCAGCAGTGGTTCATGCGCAAGTGCAACATATGAGGCTGGTGCATCAATCGCAAACGCAACAACAGTTAACGGCGCAACAATAACATTAACAGCTCAATGGACACAAAATACATCATCAGGATGTCAATCTGGTCAGGTAAATGTTGATGGAACATGTTATGATGGTAAGTTCGCAGTCAAAACAACATCAACTAACAGTTTTGAATTCGAAATATCCGCCTTTGGTGATTTTACAGTTGATTGTGGAAATGGTGGAACATTAAGCGGAAACGGGGTTTCTGGTAATACAATCACACGTAGAACTTTTGGTTACGTTGATTATACGTGTTCGTGGAATTCATCCGCAGTGCAAATTGTGCGATTTGGTGGTGCCGCAACGGGATATAAAAACGACGGGTCTGCGATAAGGTTTGGTACGAGTCTATCAGACAATTCGAAAAAGATTACAGGTATATATGGATCTTTGGGTGCTATATTTGGAACGCGTACTAATCCAACTGCCGGTCAGGGGCAACCAATTTTCTTGTTTGCATTTTCTGGAGCATCAAATATGGTTGGAACAGATATCCCAGATCCAAATAATCTGGATCCTGATACTGGGGAACCAATGAATTATGCTTTGCCACCAACACTATTTGAAGGTATATCTGGTGCCCCGGTAGAGAATATGTTTGCAAGCACATTCTCTGGTTGTAGCGGATTAACGGGATCAATACCACCAAATTTATTTGGTAATTTAACTGGTTCCCCGGCAGAAAGGATGTTTGCATACACATTCTATGGTTGTAGCGGATTAACAGGATCAATACCGGCGGGATTATTTGGTAATTTAACTGGTTCCCCGGCAGAAAGTATGTTTGACTATACATTCTCTAATTGTAGCGGATTAACAGGATCAATACCGGTGGGATTATTTGGTAATTTAACTGGTTCCTCGGCAGATTATATGTTTAGGGAAACATTCCGTGGTTGTAGCGGATTAACGGGAACAAATATAACTGACCCAAATAATATAGATCCTGATACGAATCAACCGATGAAATATGCAATACCACCAAATTTATTTGGTAATTTAACTGGTTCCCCGGCAGATTATATGTTTTATCGCACATTCTATGATTGTAGCGGATTAACAGGATCAATACCGGCGGGATTATTTGGTAATTTAACTGGTTCCCCGGCAGAAAGTATGTTTGCAAGCACATTCTCTCATTGTAGCGGATTAACAGGATCAATACCATCCGGATTATTCAGCGGTATATCTGGTTCCCCGGCAGAAAGTATGTTTTCACACACATTCTATGGTTGTAGCGGATTAACAGGAACAAATATAACTGACCCGAATAATATAGATCCTGATACGAATCAACCGATGAAATATGCAATACCACCAAATCTGTTTGGTAATTTAACTGGTTCCCCGGCAGATGATATGTTTTTGAACACATTCAGTGGTTGTAGTGGTTTAACCGGATCAATACCGGCGGGATTATTCAGCGGTATATCTGGTAATCCGGCACCGTATATGTTTACCCAAACATTCAATGATTGTAGCGGATTAACAGGATCAATACCATCCGGATTATTCAGCGGTATATCTGGTGCCCCGGCAGAGGCTATGTTTGCAAACACATTCCGTGGTTGTAGCGGATTAACGGGATCAATACCGTCTGGATTATTTGGTAATTTAACTGGTTCCCCGGCAGATTGGATGTTTGCATACACATTCTCTGATTGTAGCGGATTAACAGGATCAATACCAAGTGGATTATTCAGCGGTATATCTGGTGCCCCGGCAGAACATATGTTTGATCATACATTCTATAATAGCACCGGATTGACAGGATTTATAGATGGCACAACCACTACAACTTATGTTCCGGCATCATTTTTATCTGGTATAACAAACTCATCATTATCAAATCAGGTAACAGATATGTTCAGCCGTACACAACTTGCTAAGCCTTGTCCGTCTGGAACAACAAATGTCACACGCAGTCAATTCAGCAATGCTGGTAAGCCATGGTGTGAACCAGTATCATACACCGTTACATTGAATAAAAATGCGGCGGATGCGGTAGCTGGAACAACATCTGTGACCGCAACGTATGATGCGGCAATGCCAACAGATAATGTGACATTACCAACCCGCACAGGATATGTTTTCGAAGGATATTACGATCAACAAGTTGGCGGCACAAAATATTATGGTGCAAGCCTTCAAACTGTTTTTAGTAATAATGGCACAAATGTAAGCGCTACACAAGAATACCGTATAACATCGGAACGTAATTGGGATAAAACATCAAATGCGACATTGTATGCACATTGGACACCTGGTGCAACAATAATATCTCTATATCATATGGGGGGCACAAACACAGTCAATACATTGTACACAAAATATGACGTGGGTGTTTCGGCGAATTCTAATTATACCAACCTTATGGCCACAAATGCTCATCCGATAACAACACCAACTCTTAGTGGGTATAAATTTGTTGGGTATTACAAGGGTAGATACGTGGCCACGGCGGCAGGTATTTCCCAAGAGACTGGCAATGTGAGTGGTGGCGGGAATGGATATTCGTATGATACACCATTGGTTCGGGTTATATCGCCAGATGGATATATAACATCAAACGGTTTGAGTGAAGCGCGATCCATAGCGGCTGAAAACGCATATAACACCACACATCCATCATTTATTAGCGGCGCTATTCAAATGGATGGTGAACATTTATGGATAGCCAAATGGAATCCGATATATGCTATAACCCTTGATTCAAATGGTGGTACTGAACTTATAGAAGATACAATGTATTTGTCGGACGGCTACTTCTATTCAGATTCTGATGCACAAGATATATTATCACAAGATTTTTATAGTGGTCATGGTACCCTTGAAGGCGAAGGTTATGGGATACCAACGCGTGATGGATACACATTTGCTGGATTTGTCAGTCCGACTTGTGGTTTGGTTATTGATTCTGATGGCTATTTAGTTACTTATGAAGAAGATCAGGGGGCTTATGTTGATGATGAAATTGCGGAATGTGTTCACAACGATATTGCCGCCAATGAAATCTGGACTGCCCAATGGGAACCACATATATCTGGTGCGATAACACTGGATTCATCATGGTACAAACAAAATTTACTAAATGGTGGTTATACTAGTACGAGTCCAGCAAGAGAAGCGAACCCTTCTACTGTTTATACTAAATATAATGTTGGTGTTTATAGGGATGCTGCTGCAACAAATTCTATAAGTAGTTTGTATACGTTACCATTCCCATCTGGTCAAATCTCGCAACCGGGCGTAACTGTGAAATTTACTGGATTTTACACTGACAAGGCTGGTGCTGGAACCAAGGTTATCCGGGGAGAAACAGGCCTAGGCTTCATGAACGCAGGTGAATTCTTGCCAGCTGCAAAAACTCAGGTGGCAGCGGCTGATGGTACAACAACATGGTATGCAGATTATATAAATGTGTACACAGTAACACTTGACAAGAATGCGAATGATGCGACAGTTGGTTCAAGAACAGCATTATATACACCAAAAGGTTCTGCGACACTTTATATCAATGGTAATATTTCCTCAATATACAACAGCAAAGACAAATCAATGACTACTTCTATCAAACCAACACGTGATGGATATACATTTGATGGATTTTATACTGCTGCATCTGGTGGAACACAGGTTTTGTCAGCCGATGGTATAGTTAACAGTTCGTGGGGTGATACACTTGGTAATATGGGTGCGGTTGGGCCAATCACACTATACGCTCATTGGAGAATTGGTTGTGATGGTGATTATGAAGATGATGGAAATGGTAACTGTGTATGTCCATCTGCAACACCGGTTGACGATGGTGATGGTCACTGTTGCCCAACAGGATATACTTGGGATGACGATGAAGACGAATGTGTTGCGCGTACATTGAGAATAACATTTAATATGAATGCAAATGACACTGTAACAGATATGCCATCAACAAACCCAATGACTTGCACATATGGCGAAAATTGTTATGTGTATGGGGTAGCGTCTGCGCAAGGGACACTTATAAGATTACCAAGCAGAACTGGTTATACATTTGTTGAATGGAATACCGAACCAGATGGTAGGGGCTATGACGCTGCTTACGTAGCCTATTCAGGTCCTGGTGGAACAACAGGCAAACGTGCTGATTTGTCTGGTTTATTTGAAGAAACAAATGGTGATTCTATAACATTGTACGCCCAATGGACACCAAAACAAACAGCGATAACATTTAATGCATTTAACGGGACATTTGCTGGTGGCGAAACCACTATATCCGGTGTAACTGCAACATATGGACAGACTTTACCAACAATTACTTCGGAACAAGTTCCAACACGTACAGGATATACATTTAATGGATATTGGGAGGCGCCAGATCCTGCAGGTTCT
>JBGUIU010000236.1:0-1698 GCA_045113275.1 Paludibacteraceae bacterium | reverse complement strand
AGCGCTGAGAGGATATTCATTGAGAAGTTGAATACGCTCCTGTGCCTGGAATGTACAGCCTGCGCCACATTCTTCAGTTCGTCATTGATCGATTCTATGACGGATCTTTTTCTGAGCATGATTTTGTCATAGAGTGACATGAGTCTGTTCTTCATGTTGCTCCTGAGTCCTGTCACAAGATGTATGCCGTTGGAGAAGAGGCGGGTGAAAAGGGTCTCGGAAATATATCCCTTGTCGGCATATATCTTTCCCAGCACATTGTCTGTCAGGCGGTTGAATACCTGCTCGTTCCTGTCGTCAACATTCGCCTTTGTCAGCATGAAGTTAATGAGTTCTCCCTTCTCATTGCATATAAGATGCAGCTTGAATCCATAATACCAGCCTATCGTACTCTTGCCTCTGGCAGCATAGCCTTTGAAGACCCTGTTCTGGTCAATGCGCTTGTTGTGGCAAACGGGTATACAGGTACTGTCGATGAAACTAATGCCTGTACATTCTCCGAAACAGAACAACTCAAGGAACAGGGCCATCTGTACTGCTACATGAGATTCCAACTCAACGAAGCGATTGTAGGACACTGCCTTGGGGAAGTAACTCTTCAGATAGCCTTTCACATAACACAAATAGTAGTGCTTGAAGTTGCGGTAGGTGTTGAAGTGGAAACAGATGAGAATCGTCATGATTTCACTGTCAGACATCTGTCCTTTACGCCTGCGATGCTTCTTTCCATTGCAGGGAAATGACATTTTTTCAATCTCAGAATCAAATTCTTTGCAAAAATCGTCTGCAATACAGAAAATTTCATTAACTTTGTCGGCACTTAGCATAGGATTATTCTTTATTAATTTGTTATGTTTTGCGACTGCAAAGTTAATAAAAATAATCCTATTTTCCTAATAATCAGGCGGTTATTATTGATGACAAAAGGTTAAAATATTTGACGACACAAGGCCGGTTGAGCATGTCGCTTATCCCGAACTCACGTTATGTGGTTTTTAGATAAATAACGACACTGGCTTCATATCCGCTTCGGGGAGACGAAGCCTGTATCGTTCTCTTGGAATTATACAAACAACTCTGCTAATTGTTAGTGGATACAAGTGACTTTGATTTTCTCTGAAAACCATTTGGATACGTAAGCTGAGAAACATGACAAGAAAATACCTATAATAAGCAATAGGAAAGGATTTGCATTATCATAGATGATTTTCAAACTCCAGAAAATGAATTCATGAACTAAATACAATTCGAGAGAGTAAAAACCAAAGAAGTTTATTATTCTTAAAAGCATGCTAGGAATTTTTACTATAAAGATTATAAAGAGCGATATTAATGCAGGCATTCCAATCACTAATGAAAACCAAAGGCAAGCCTGGAGCCCTAAAAATATTATTTCTGTTTTTTTTAGGAAAACCAAACCTATGGCTATAATTAGAAAGATAAATGAAATATAAATATTGAAATTGATACAATCTTTCTTCATGACAATATACATTCCTGCTAAAAAAACAGGCAGGCGTTCTGTCGTCCATGAAAATATACCAATAGGCGATAGCCAGTCATATCCGATCTCTGGCTTAATAAAGATTCCGTTTATCCAGAAAATAGTTAGAACAAGAGTTATTGTACCCCATGTCCATTTTTTCAACGACCAGTATAAAAAGGGACATATTGCATATAGTATTATAATTGCATGTA
>JBGUIU010000235.1:0-20808 GCA_045113275.1 Paludibacteraceae bacterium | reverse complement strand
CGTCGACGATTTCAACGCCCTGTTGCAGGAAGACGGCCGCATCCGGCTGAAAACGCCCAACACGCTAACCACCGAACTGCGCACGTTTGCCCTGATCCGCCTGGGCGTAAAGAATACCACAGACATTGCAGGCTTGCTCTTCCTCTCCACCCAGACAATTTATAATTGTCGCTCTACCACCAAAAGCAAAGCTATCAATAAAGACACCTTTGATGAGGATGTACAAAAACTGTGTACAGTTATTAGGAAATAGTGTTTATGTTGAAAACACTGAAACAGCAAATATTTGCACAAAAAGTCTATCTTTGCTACGCCATGTAATATCATTGCAATCGTAAGATTGCAGGAAACTTCACATCATAACTTTTTTGTCACGAATTTCACCTGAATTTCACCAAAAAGAAAAAGAGAGCCACGAAATATTCGTAACTCTCTGATTTTTAGCGTGGACCAGCCAGGGCTTGAACCTGGGACCTCCAGATTATGAGTCTCTCACTTGTAGGCTCTTAAATCGTTTGTTATCAGCAATTTAGTGAACTCTCTGTAATTTTGAGGTCAACTATAGGTCAACTTTTCTCGAATTACGGTGCTAATTTACTATGTTTTTTCGATATGGCAGGCATGAACAATCTTAAAAAAACAAAAGCTGAGGAAATGATTTTCCTATTCTCAATTCTTTGGTATTTCTGATTTCTCTGTGTTTCGTTTTTTGAGATTTTAAAGGACAAAATATGATTTGGGGTGTATGTGGAGTTAAGTTCTGTAAAAATGTCCAGTTCACGAAAAGAGCAATCCTCTATCCTGTTAAGGAAGAAAATTGCTCTGGTAATCAACGTGAAATGTTTACTTTGCTTTTAAGGAAATCTGTCAATGGTCCTTTCATATCTTTGAGGATAGTATCTGTTAAGTTGACTCGTTTATTGGCTAAGTTTTTCCGTATGGTTGCTTCCAAATCGGGTTGCCAGCTACGTTTTATAAGTTTGTTCATTGTTCTTCCTCCTGTAGTCGTTGGTAATAATTGTAGACCTCTTTTTCAAATGCCATCCCTTTCTCATTGTTAACATAAAGTTCTTCGTCTGCCTCTTCTATGGCTTTTTTGAGGGCATTTGCATATTCCAATAAATCTGCAATCTTGTTTTCTACCTCCTTCAGTTCTGAGCAATATAGTCCTCTGTTAGCCTAGATATTGAAGGACTCAACTAGCAGTTCATCCCTATCTTTCATAATCTTTTGATTCTGTTCGTATAGGAAGCCTATGAGTTCTTCCCTGTCATTCTTTTTAGTCCAGCTTGTTCTCATTCTCTTGTTTTTTTAATGTTAGTATCAATCCATCTCTTCTTTTGTCTTTATCTCTGATCTTGCATTTCTTGGCATTAAATCCAAACTTCTCAATATGAGTGGCACAGGCTGCTTGTGTGAGCCCGTGCTTGTCATATAGCTATTGAAGTGTGGCTTTGAGTTCTTTGTTTGAAACTCTTATTCCGTTGGGGTAGAGTTTGCGTAGTTCATCAATAATGTTCATAATAGTGTAAATTTGAAGTTTCCCAATTCATATCCCCTTGTAAGTTTCCCATTTATCTTTTTGGATTTCTTTTCAACAAAGTATAGCTGGCATTGTTCTATAAGCGTAGCAACAGGTTTCATGCTTTTCATTCCTCGTTTCTCGAACTCTTCAGCTAGTATTCCTTTTAGCTCATTGCTGCTTATCCATCCTTTTTTGTAAATGGACCTGAATATCTCTTGGAGTTGTCTTTTATCTTGGCACTTTTCTATCATCTTCTCCTTGTTCCATCTGCATGAGTTCATTTCCTTACGCGTCAGCCATTTCCTGAAAGATTTGAATTCTGGGTACTCTTTCTCATAATCTTCTGTTGGGTGTTCCAGATAATCGCACAGGAGCTGTTCATAAGAGACTGTTACGGCACGTTTCATCTTTATGTCAAAGTCAGTCCAGTTCTAGTGTTCCACGTGTGTAATTCGATTGGAATCCCTGTAGTTTGCAGCAATGCTGATGTCGCTACGGTATTGTTGGCGAAGCTGCTGCTTGTATCGGAACGACTATTCTTTCAGAGGGTTGAAGACAAGTTTGCCATCTATGAAGGAAACAATGTCATTTTCAAGATTTGTCCTTTGCTCAAACAAGTTCATCTGCTCATCTGTATAGTTCTTTGTCATATCCATAAGCATTTCAGCATCCTTGTGCTTTTGTTGCATGATTTCTTCGAATTCCGTATCATCAGGAACCTTGTCATTGGTGGAATAGATGTGTATAAGATAGTTTCTGAACACATTGTGGAACTTCTCGTTTTCCCTTAACCTTCCTGCTATCTGTTCCATTGTTGTTGAAATGTCAACGAGTGTAGTCTGCCTGTTTCCATCAGAAACCACTATGACCAGTCCGTTATTGGTGAACATGTTGCATCCCTGAAATCCCTTCTTTGTAAAGAAGTTAAGTTTCTTGTTAGGATTGGTCACAGGCTCTATCTCGTAACGACCTTTTAGAATCTTCTTGTTTCTCTTCCTGTCAGCACAACTTACCTTTACCAGCTCTCTGGGCAGTTCAAGCGTATTGAGAATCTGTTCAATTCCTGTTACTGTATTCATAAAGATAAACAGGCTCTCTACAGAGACACCATCTATAGAAACACCCTCATCCAGAAATCTCTATATAAATCTTGCCACTCCAGAGATTACTCTGGATGCTTTGTAGGAATGTAATTGGATCTGCTGAACGCTATCCCAGATAACTTTGTAGTGAGGTAGTTTTTTTAAGAAGTCAATTTCGTACTCCATCTTTATGGGTGTTGCTGAAAGGAAAGAGAAGTGAGAGAATTTCTAGATCTCGTTCATCATGGAATTTATTGCTGTGTAACGGTAATCCATTTCTTCTAGAATGAGGTGGTATTCATCAACTAAGACTTTCCACCCAGCAGTGCTTTCCATCCAGTTGACCAACTTAGAGAGGCTGTCGTAAGTCACTGCGATTTTCCTGTATGTCCCATTGGTTTCATCAAGATATTGCTCAAAATCTGCTTGTTTAGTTCCACCGTAACATTTGAACACTCGGTAGACGTTATTCTCATCTGCTGCAATGCTGTCCACTAAATCCCTGAACGGACAGACCACAATATAGTTGGATGGACAGTTTATAGCCACATAAGTTCCACCAACATCGGGTATTGTCTTGTTGATAACTCCGAATGGAAGTCCGTCTTTGAATTGGGGAAGCTCACTTAGATAGCGATGCTTTCCTCCATTGATAATTATTTCATTTGCCATATATCATCAAGTTTTTGGTTTCTATAAAAAGAATCTTGGGAAATTGACCTATATCTGTGCATTTACCTGAAATTACTTTTTCCAGTCTTATATAGGTAAGCCTTGAAAAAAATTGTTTCTGACTTTAAGGTGCTCTCCAAATATCTTTTTCCGGTTCCGAGAGGTCTAAATTGGATTCTTGGCTGAAATAGCGGATAAAGTTTAGATATGGTGTTTTTCTGTATTCCTTGACAATATAGTTGTTTATCCGTTTGTTTCTATCTTTAAAATAATCTTCCAGGCTCACTTCGATTTCCAACTTAAAAAAACTGAGCCAAATCTTTGCTATCTCCTTACTCCAAACACACCATTCTCCATAGTGAAACAATTCTGATGGGATCATGTTGTGAATGTTTTCTTCTGTTTTCTAAGTTCCATTTCTTATATCTAAAATCTGATAACTTGGGTTGTGTGTAAGGTATGTTCTCATTCGGTTAAAAAAAGCTTTCTTGTCCCTAGAATAGCCTATCTTGCAATAGTTTCCGCTTTTGATAAAATAGATCATCGTTCATTTTCATTTGGTCTTATTTTTCATATCTATGTCTTTTGTAATATCTTTTTTTGTTTAGTTTTTGGTATTCGGACCAGTTTTCTGGCTATTTGTTTACAATCTAAGATGCTTCTATAAACCGAGTCAATAAACTGTTGGATTTGTTCGTGTTTTCCATGTTTTCAAATATTGAGTTTTTATTTCATTTATCTGTTTCAAATATAGGGAACTTAATCGACACTTACAAACGAATTTCTACTTTTTTGAGAAATAGAGTAGGAGTGCCGATGTATTATGATTTGAGCATTTGATATTGGACAAAACTGAATTTGGCCAATAGAAATGCAAACAAATGTAAAAATGTCATTGATGGCGTAGTGATGAAAAAAGAAAATCGACCTTAGACACCCCTAAAGTCGATTTTCTTAAAAGCAGTAGTTTAAAGGCTATTCTACTACTACGGTCTTTGTAGTATAGTTGGAAAAGACGATGATTTGAACACCCTTCTCGTTTGCTTTTACGGGTATGCCTTGCAAGTTATATCTTGCCACCTCATAAGGCTCTCCTTCATCTTCTATCTTTATGTTTTGGATTTTAGAATAACTGGAGGAACCGCTTTTGGACATGATGATTATTTCTCCTCTATAAGCACTATCGTAATATAGAAATGCCTTTTCTAATTCATATCCTTTTTCGCCTAATAAACTCATCAGTTTTCCTATTGTCATATCATCACTTCCAGTATAACGGTCTCTTACTCCAGAAGGTATGTCTCCTGTAAGATATATAGTATGTCCCGAAGCATCCGATTCCAGCAACATAAGTGAACTAGAACCATAACTAACGACTATATGAACATAACTCTTCTGAGCAAAGCCCATCAATGGCATTGCAAAAAACAAAAATAATAAAATCTTTTTCATAATTGTACAGTTTATTTGGTTTGACTTTTCGTTTATATAAAGGTGTTATTCAAAAGGATATAAATCCCAATCTTCTAAAGCGTCATTAGGGGTTAACCCTGCTTTCTCAATGGCATATCGAACTTCAGCTTCAAGATTATATTTTCGGGCCAGTTCCAATGCTTCTTCTTTTGTAAATTATTTCATGTTCTTATGCAATTACTAGATGGACTTTGTTTACGAAGTTGCTCCCATATAATTATTCGACAACAAATTTCATGGTAGTATCGCTGAATTTTACAATTACTATTTGTCCAGGTAAAGTGGCATAAATTGCCGTACCATTTACAGCATTTGTTTTGCCTAATAGTTTGCCTCCAATATCGTAAAAAGATACCTGTTCGTTATCGTTTAAGCCAGATAAAGATATAATTCCACCATGAGATGATGCACGAACACCACACACTTTTACTTGGTTTATTGTAGTTGGTTCTACAACATCTACAAGTTCTGTGTTTATGCTTATTTCCTTATTTCTATAGTTGTCGTTGTTAGGTAATATATATGAATTAAATGGGGTTAATTGACAATCTTTACTCCATATAAAAAGACCATTAGTGCTTTCGAAGTAGTATAAATCAAAAGATTCTTTTTGGACAAAATTAGAAGTAAAAGTATAATCATCTGTTCTAGGCATAGCTGCAGGAGTAGAGGATACGATAATATTCTCAGAACAAAAGGTCATTTCATCAATATTCTTGGGAACTGCTATGATATATGGTCTCCAAGCAGATAATGTAGACTCATTTTCACACACAAAGTAAGCTGTATTATCTTTCAGCCGTGAAAGTTTTTCTAACCAAAAGTTTCCTTTATTATCATTAATGCTGTTACACCATTTGTAGCTTAAAGAGTTAAAGAAACAACTATGTGCTGTAAATGGTAGACAAAAAGTTTCCCATTTTATGTTATTAGAAGTAGATGCATATCTGAATTTTTTTGTGTATTTTATGGATTTAGCTGTATATGTATATGGGGAGTAATATGAATATCCGTCTAGTAAGTTTATAGAATTACCTATATAAGAATAATATTGAAAAAGAAGGATGTTTCTATTATTTAAGTGCTGTGGAATATCTTGGTTATAATTGAAAATATAGAGTGTGTTAGGATTGTTATTTGGTATGATATCCAGACCGCTATATTCTGTGAGATCCACAGCAAGAATGTTATCTGGGATTTCTATTTTGTTTTCATTTATTTTAATCATAATCTTATCTTTTGGTCCTGCCCAACCTGGAACTCCTTCAATGATATTAAAGTGCCAGCTGCTGTCAATAAGAATATTATTAGCATAAATTTCCAAACGATATTTCCCACACGGAAGATTATTAAAAGTCCGTTCGTAATGCCATGTGTAACCAGGAGTTCCCCATCCACTTCCGGTTTGCTCTTGATAGAGTTTATAGGTGTTTGAATTAATATCATAAACGCAAACATCAAATCTGTATGTTCCTTCCCATCTGCTTGAGCCTGCGTTGTTTATGGAAATTATGGCGGTTTGATTCTTTCCAACTACATTTACAAGAGTTGATTGGCTGTCTGTAGGATCAATCCTTTTGGATTCAAGATCTTCCCCATCCATGTGGACAGAAACAAGTCGCAAACCAGTTGTGTTAGAAGTGTTGTTACCTGGAGTTATTGTAACACTTAATGAATCTAGAGTCCTATCATTAATCTTTATATATAGCATATGTTCTCCTGCCTCATAAGGAGTCCACGGAATAATTGCCGTTCTTGTAGCTCTTCGTTTAAGGGTAAATCCTTTTGTTTCGAGAATCACGGGAAAAGAATTAGAAACAGTTTTTCCGTATAATTGTATAGAGCCATATAATCCAGCCCCTTTGTTTACCAAATCAACAAAAACTTCTTGGGTTTGTCCCGTCTTCAAAGAACCATTAATTCTGATGCCTTTGCTTTCTATTTTTTCATTATTATTTATAGAGTATTCTGTATTAGCACTCCATCCAGAAGGTACTAGATTTATTATGGCACATTGTGATTTAGAATAACCATCACCATTATAATCTGCATCAACTCCGCTGAAATCATATCTATTCAATATATCAAGTAGATAGTATCCTTCAGAGTTAACATATCCCCAATCAATGTGAAAAAGCTGGTCGCCATCATATCCATCTACTACAAAAGCATGCCCACCTTTATCGGACTGCCCACCATAAACAACAGGTCTTTTAGCAGTAAGTTCATTATATATGATTTCTTCCCAATTCTCCACATCTGATCGGTAAATAAGTTTTTGATTCTCGTGGTATCCGAAGTATTTTTTAGGTACTTCATTATAATATTCAAATTCGGCATAACTAGTACCTGTATTATAATCCATTTTCAATGCAGCCCCAACTGCAGCCATAAGGGTTGCAACAGCATATTTACTTGCACTGCCTGCAGTAACGTTATCGTATGTTGGAAGCATGTTATCCCAATCAAATATTGTGCCAGATGGGATTCCTGCAATGTCTGTATTTGTTCCATTTATATTTATGGAGTATCCTGGGATTTCTTGAGTTGTCTTCTGGGGCCACTTATAGTAGTACATTACTTGTGACAGTGCTGTTGCTAGGCAGCCTGTAACACAATGTCTGCCATTGTACGTTGGACACTTCAGGTTAAAAGGATCTTTTTGACCCCATTTACATGTAAGTAAAGGCTTAATAGGTTCACGTATGGTATTGTATTTGTTAGTTAAAACAATATTGTTTTTTTCTATATAGTTAATCTGGTCTTCATATGAATCAAGTAATGCCTGTAAATTATCAGGTATGGAATCTGAATTTAAGTTACTATTCAAAGAATAACCCAAAATGTTGGGGGTATGGTTACTTCCAGAAACAATTACATAACCTTTTTCTGCGTTAAAAATGTAATATGGAGAATCAAATGTTTGTTCTTTTATTTTATTTTTTGTTTTAACTTTAGCGATGTTTCCTTTAAAAGAGATGTTCTTTTTCATGAAAAAGTGTTGAGCAATGTCTCTAGCTTGCTCAACATTGATGGTTTTTGCACATATATTAAATGGACATGAAAATGAACATAAGAGTAATATATATATAATTTTTATCATAAGGTAGTTTCTATTGCTGATTAGATTTGTTTACTTTACTATAACTTTTTTAATCGTACCATCACCCATGCGGATGATATTCAGGCCTTTACGTCGTGAGGAAAGGATACGGCCGTCAAACGAATAACGTTTTGTTTCTTGCAACTTGTTATTTTCAACGTCATTAATCCCTGTTGTTCCAATTGAGATTTGTTTATAAATTTTTGTTGTAGGCCAATAATTGTGATTTCCAACCTGTTGGGCATAAACGGTAACGGTACCTTCGCCAAAACAATCAAGATAGACTTTACTGCCAATCCGCTCAATAGAACAAACGTTGTTGTTGTCAAGCACATAAGAGACCTCTAATCCTGATGAAGCTGTAGCTGTGAGTTCAACTTGCGCATATCTCTCAACACCCTCTAAGCTCTGGTTCCATGTAAGAGTCTGATATGCCTTCTCGATAGTGAGCGTTCCTCCGTTATAGGCAAAGTCATAGTTAGCTGCGGCTCCACCTGTAATGCTGATAGTATATGTGCCTGCATCGGAGTCTTGTGTGGCTAGTGTCGATGCTGTTGGCTTTATCTGAAGGACATTTTCATTCTCATTGTTCACGAAGCCAGCATATCGAATGACGAATGTTGGATTTGGCTCCTTATAAGCTCTTGTATAGTTGTCGGTCGAAACTGTCAGTCTGCGTTTCTTTACCTCTAAGGCTCCAGAAATAAACTTAAACCGATAATTAGGAGCGTCACCTCCACTAAGTGTTATAGGATAAATGTCTGCATTGCTGGTTTTTGTAGCAGTTGTAGATAGAGTAGGTTCTTGTGTGAGTGCACTCTTGTCCTCTCCATTTACGAATCCACTATAGTAGCATGTAAGTTTTGGATTATCCTCATAATATAATCTGTCAAGGTTATTGGCGGTTACTGTGAGGTCAGCTTTGTGGATGGTCAGTGTTCCGTCTGTTATCTTCAAATCATAGTTACGGGCCTCACCAGCCGTTATTTTTATCGGATAAGTGCCTGCATAGCTCCTTACAGTGGCTTGGCACTCGATAGTTGGTCTTGTTATCCAAGCTGGCTCCGTCTCATTATTCTTCAATCCTGTATATTCTATCATTAGGGTTGGGTTGCTTGCCCCGTAGCTTCTCTCAGCATCTTTTGGTTTTGCGGCCAAGGGAGCTTTTGTCACAGTGAGTGTGCCAGGCTGATATGTTACATTATAGTTTTTTGTTTCTATTCCAGAATAGTTTACGGTGTAAGTTCCAACATTACTTTTTACATTGGCAGAAGTAGAGAAGATTCCTTGTGACAAGAAGGAAGTCTCATTCTCTCCCGCAACGAATCCCGTGTAAGCCACTTCAAAAGCTGGATTCTCATCACCGTATGGTCTTGAGGCATCCAGTACCTTTGCTGTCAACGATCCCTTGTTAATGGTATAGGTATAAGGGATTTTCACATCGAAGGACATATCACTGTTGGTAAATGTACAGACAATAGAGTCTGTATGTGTTCCAGCATCCTTGCTTAATTCATCCATGCTAACAGAAGTGGGCTGGAATCCGAAGCCGATGCCATTATAGGTATAGCTGATGTCAGGTGTGATTCCCGAGTAGTCGAAATTGTTACCACTAAATGTAAAGAAAGAGCTGGGATAAATGGTTTGAGATTGGAACCCTGTGTGAAATCCTTCTTTTAGGCAGATGATAGTGATGTTGGGTAATGTATAAACACCATAAGAATTTCTTTTCTGTATAGTTGAAGGAATAACTATGTATTTGAGGGAATAACAGTATTCAAAAACAAAATTGCCTAGTGTTTCCAATGACTTTCCTACATAAATTTTTTTTAAATTTTTACAATGATAAAATGCATAATCATCAATCTTTTTACAATTGTCACCTAACCAAACGTATTCAAGATTATCAGCGGCATAATCTTCTGATCCATATCCTATAGTAGAAGCTCCAAAAGCATTTTCACCTATCTTTTCCAGCGTATTACCAGCCTTAAATGATTTAATTGTTTTATTATTGGCAAATGCTTTATTTGCCACAGATGTCACTTTGTAAACCATTCCGTTCGTTGTTATGGTTTCTGGTACCACCACATCTTCAAGTGTAGATCCTGTAACAGCTGCTGTTCTGTCATTCTGATTCAGGCTATAGGATATATTGTCGATCGTAACATCGACAGCGTGACTGTTAAGACCAAACAGAAAACAAATAAAAAGTGTTGTGATGAATCTCTGGCTTCTCATTTCCTTCGGATATATGCCAACCAATCTCCAGAAGTAGGCGGTTAGTAGATCTAGTTTTGGGAAAGAGTGTGGAGACTATTGCCATTATTGTACCGAGGTTGTGGAAAGACCTGTCACTTAATAATAAACAATTGCCCACACCTTTAGGTATATTATGCCCGTAAGGGTACAATAATCCTGTGATGTGAGCGTATTGCCATTATCCCAAGTGACACAGAAACTTCCACATTTCGGCACAGGATAATATCAAACGCTCTTCCAAGAGACTCCTTTATCGCACGTCTTCCCATAGACACACTGGGAACTCTCGTTTGCAAAAATAAAGCATTTTTTTGAAAGAGCTCAAATTTTCATCGAGAATTTTCCCTGTTTGCGTTAACATTGCAGTTTTTTGATTGGCTAGGTTTCATGATAAAGGACATTTCAGCACTTTTCCCTTATAGATGGTGAAAGAATGTAAAAATGTCCCTCTCTCTTTAGAATGTAAGACAGTCGTATGTTTCCAGAATCTCTTCCTGCCTCAGTCCTAAGTATCGCTTTGTGATAGCTACAGACGAGTGGTTGAAGAGTTCCATGAGCTTGACCAGTGCCAGTTCCGCATTGTCACCGTTCATCGTATAGACCTGTCTGCCAAATGTCTTTCTGAACGAATGGCAGCTGAAATGGTTGACTTTCAGGCGGTACTTCTTCTTGATTTCCTTCAGGATAACGTTAATCCTCTGAATAGTGAAGACAGTCCCTTTCTGGCTTATAAGAATGTGGCTGTTCACGCTTCTGGGCTTGATATGCTCGTAGCAGTCCATGATGTGTGCCTGTAGCTCATCGTTCATCCTGACAGTACGCTGCTTTCCTGTCTTTCTCTCAATGATGGTGAATTCGGAAACTCCCAGAATCTGCACCCATCTGAGGGCGAGAATATCAGAGATTCGCAAACCTGAGAAACAGCCGATTGCCACCAAAAGCGACATCTTGTAGTTTCCGTCCTTTGCCAGTTTGCGGATTAGGTTCATTGCATCAGACCACACAAGGTAGTCTGCCGTAGTTTTGGAATATTTCTGTGACATAGTGTAAAAATGTTTTGTTTTGTTTGAATATGTAGGAAAGTGAATATCGTTTATATGCCGATTTTGCTAAGTCTTTGATAATCAGCATAAAGTTCACTTTCCATCAAAGTGAATATGGTGAAGGAGCAGTCATAGAGACCACTCCTTCAAGAATAAGAGGTACGCCTGTAGCTTTTCGTCTTTGCAAGAAAGATGGTCATGAGGACATTGGCACCTGCCAGACTCATCTTGTCTATAAAAGCATCGGCTGTCTTGCACGAAGTAACGATGTCGTCAACCAACACCACCGTTTTCCCTGCAAGGCGGCTTTCGTCTATCTGCACAAATCCGTCTGCTGCAAGTTCGTGAACGTGACTGATATGGACTTTCCTACGTTTCCCAACTACCTGAACGTAGTCGAAACCATTCTCACAGCCCAGCCGCTCACACACCATTGCGGAGAACTTCTTGTAACGCCTGTCGTTGGTACGCTTGCAACTGGCAGGTATGCACACAAGGACAGTCCGGGACATCTCCATAGAAGACAGAGCGTTTCCTATCTCCCTTGCTGCCCACCTAACGGCATATTTCCTGCCATCCTTGAAGTCAAGAATCCTCCTGTGCGTTTCCATATCCTCAAAAGATGCTCTTTTCAGGTATCTCTCAGGAATGTAGTCGTAGAGTGCAAACTTAACCATATTGCTGGATTTAAAGAAAAGAGAGCACCTTGAAGATGCCCTCTTACGTTATAATCTGCCTTTTTCCCTATAGCTGTAGTAGCTTGTTGCCGTAAGAATCAGATGGTCAACGAGATGGATTCGCATGATTTCACACGCTTTCCTTATCTTCTCGGTCAGCCTATCGTCATCCCTGCTGGGTATGAGATTGCCAGAGGGGTGGTTGTGGCAAACCGTGATGCACGTAGCATTGCAGAGCAGGGCAGCTTGAAGAATCATCCTTATGTCTGCTGGTGTCTCAGTGATGCCACCTTCTGAGATAGTCGTCCATCCCAAGACCTTGAAGTTCTGGTTCATGAACAGCACCTTGAAGGATTCACGGTACTCGATATCCTCATCCTTGTATGTGGAACGTAATATCCGATATGCTCCATTAGGTGTGCTGGCATCTTGTGTCTCCATCGATTTTTTGTGGTAGGAGAGCCTCACTTCTCCCACGTAATATTCCATATTGTTCATTGCTTTAAAATTTAGGGTTTATGAAAAAGGGGACACCCTAGAGCATCCCCGTTTGGTTTAAAAAGGCAGGTCGTCCAATGCGTATTCCTCAATGGAATTGCAGACCCTGTCATATTCAGAGATTCCGTATTGCGGACAGAATATGTCTTTGTAGGCTGTGGCGTACTTTTCTTCATCAAGCTCACCAACGGTAAGCGTTTGAGCAAGTTCGTCCATCCATGCCCTTACCTCCACGAGTGTCAGGACGTATTGTTGCGTGTCCTGAGCAGAGGAAAGCCTGTTTTTCGCATCTTCCAGATTATGAAGGATGCTGTCTATTTCTTGTTTCATAGCCTTAATGGTTTTGTGAGGACACCTGAATGAACAGGTGCCCTCTGGTTAGTTACTTTAAGCCCATCTGAAGAGCATAGGCCATGTGATCATCGTCACTGAAGCCATAATGCTGCTTGATTTCGTTCTTCACTTTGGGGCTTACAAAGCGGAGAGCCTGTTTGATGGATGAGATGGCCTCGCCACGACACAGGTCAATGAAGTTTTTTGCTTGTGTACTCATAATTGTAAATGCTTAAAAGGTTCATAAAAAAGAGGGACACCCAGACGGATGCCCCTCGCTGCCAATCAACAACTTCACTCAGCCAAGAAACCAAGAGAAAGCTGTATCGCCTTGCAGCGCGTTGTTGATGCCAACGCTCATCTCGGTTGCGTTGACTGCACGCTGTAGATAGCTGTCAATGTAAGAGGACTTGTTGCTCTCTGTCAGGAGGTTGTGGAAGTCCCACATAGAGAGGCGGTTGTCCTTCATGCCAAAGTTCTCGCTGTTGTAGAAGTCACGGCAGACGTTGTTAATCTGCGAGTCCGTAATCAGCAGACGTGGAAGACTCTTCTGAATGTGGGTAGGCAGAGCCTGATAGAGCCTCATTCTGCCAACAATCTGAGCAAACTGCGTCTCTGTGAGATAGCTGTTAGTGAGATTCTTCATCAGGTAGATGTCGCTGGCAGGGTTGAACTGCTGAAAGAGTTCCATCACCTTCATCCAAAGCTGCTGAATGTCCATCACCTCCAGCTGTAGCTTCAGCCCCTGTCCTGTAAGGACCTGGTTGCTACAGACGTTGACTCTCCATCCGATAAAGACAGAGAACTTCTCAACTCCCTTACCCTGACGGTAGAGGTTGAGATCGCTGTAGTTGCGGACACCTCCCACACAGAGTTCCAGACGTTCACCGTTAACGGTCTCGTAGATGGTGGGAATGATGAAAGCAAAAGCCAACCGCTGATAGAACTGCGTCTTCTCTGACTCCAGAAGTTCGGAAGCCTTCTTGTGCAGGGCAGAAGGTATGCGCCCACGTACAATGTGAGAGACTCTGATGTCTGGTTCGTTGACGGTTTCGCCAGAGAAGAAGCTACGGGCAGCATCATGCACAGTGCCGATGAAGTCCTGATGAGAGATAGTAAGTTCCTGATTGCCCCAAGTAGGGACAACGCATGTGGACGTCAGTTCGTCCATGGAAATAGCACTGGTGTTTGCTTCCAAGAAGTTAACACAGGCCTTTGTCCTTACGGGTTCGTCCTCAATGATAACTGCTTCCTCAGCATCATTGAAGTCAAACCTACGGTGTGCCATAGTCGAAGGCACCATCAAATAGGAGTTCTCCATAATTGTAACTTGTTAAGTGAATAAAATTGTTGACTGTGAGATGATAGTTCACTGACAAAGCAGAATCTCCTTGCGGAAACTCCACTTTGCCAGATCACTTTCACCTCTATGGAGAAATAGCCGTTTATAAGATGCTAGGTTTTCTTAACGAAGTTAAGGAGAAAACCTGTTGACTAAGCTTTTCTAAATGGCGAAGCCTCGTTTATATGTTGCTAGGTTTTTCTTTCAGGGCTTGCCCCTGAAGTGATGATATGATGCTAGGTTTTTATAAAGCATTCTTTTTCCGGTTGAGGAAAAAGATGTGGAAAGAAATCGTTTCTTAAGTTTTTCTATGGGGAGGGGACTCAACATAGGTGTACTCCTGTGTGAGAGACATTCCATAGTTTTTGAGGGGTGTCGAATAATAGGGGAGGGGGTATGTTTTTCAAGGTACCTGTATCTTGTGCGCGTGTATAATATATAGGTAGTCGAATGTGTAGAGATAATTTTTAGTTGGCATAAAAGAATTTTAGAAGAGTGTTTCGACAGAAATTGTAGGGGACTATAAACTATTCATTGGAAAAAATATGGTATGTGTCGAGTTTTTCTGGAAAATCCAGAGATTCGGCTTGCACCTTTCTGGATATAGAAAAAGGAATGCCGTTTTTAGTGGCACTCCTTTGGGGTGAGGGACATTTTGTTTCTTGGACTACAAAGATTAAAAAAATGTAAAAAAGTCCAATTCTAAACTTTTTCATCTATAAGATAATATCCCCTATCTCCTTTAACTTTTGTAGGTGATGCTTTGAAATAATCGAGAATCATGCTTCCTTTAATAATCTTATCAGGGTGAATGCCCAGTTCTCCATAAATTCTGGTGAGTTCTTTCACAATAGCTTCATTGGAGTATTTATAGCCTGTCTTAAAGCTGTTCTTCACCATCTGTATGGTCTTGTTGCTTTTCCTAGAAGCGAGGATAAGGGCTTCCTTCATCTTCTTTTCCGAGAATTTCAGTTCTTCAATCTTCTCAACACCAAGTTTTTCGAATGCTTCAACTATCAGAGGATCAATTTTTCTAATCTCTGTTAGGAGATCATGGTCATTTTCATTGTATGGCTTCTCTAAAGAACTTAGTATTTCTAAAGAGATTTTTCTTTTTTCTTTAACCGTTTCTTTAGTTTTTATTAAAACCAATTTTGATCGAATTGCGGGCGGATAGTATTGTCCATCAAAAAAAGGATAGAAATGAGGTGATCTTCGATATTCTTCATCAAGAAATTCGTCTTCTTTATATAAACTTTTAACAGTAAGTTCATTGATTTTGTTGTCTATAGCGAAGAAATTTTTTCTTCCGTCTGGTAAAAGCAGTTTTCCGTATGGAAGAGATTCTAAAGCCTGCCCATATGCTCTTCTTTCTTCAATTGTTGTTGCATTGTCATAATAGCTTTTGATCACCTCATATGCTTTCTGATGGGCATATATTTCTCTTTCAGCTTGTTGCCTTGTTAGATAATCAAAATCTTTACATGTGTTATAAATATGAAAGATATTATTGACTCCGTTTCTGAATCTTCCTACTATTTGTACTGTATCTGTATTGACATCAAACATTGTGTATTCTGCCTTGTAAACATCAGTAATCAGAAAAACATCTGGCTTGTAGTCTAGTTCCAAGTCAAATGCATTGTAAAATCTAGCAGTAAAGAAGTTGAATTTTCTTGCATTGTTTGGATTCCAAACAGTATAAGCATGTTTGAAGTTATATTCACCGATAAGTTTTACCCTGCTCTTACTAGAACAGAAAATCGAAGAATCTTTCGCAATCCCTAATTGGTTTACGATAGAGAATATAAGGTCTATTGAATTTAGGAAAAAGAAGGTGTTTTTTTTAATTCCCTTAAATTCGAATTCTAATTCGGAAAAGACATCGTTTACATGTATAAGTACAATATCGTGACCATATTTGTAATTGGGCTCAACAAAGAGAATCTGGAAATTGTTCTCATTAAATCTTGGATCCGTGAATTCAAGCAATGTGGCAGTAACAAGTGCTTTCCCTCTAAAAGAAAAGAAATCATCAATAGGTAAGATAATGTCAGATCTGTAATCAATATCTTTGATGAGCAAGTGGCACTCATCCATAAGACAAAAGAAATTAGCAAACATATCTAACCTCAACTTTTCCATAGCCATCTTTATCTTTGGATAGCTTTCAGGAGTAGTGATGAGTTTTTTAAAGGGAATGTCTGTTCTAAGATAGTCAATGATGTCTTGAACGGTAACACCTTCATAAACTCCTAACAGGTCAGGATATTTGTCGCATTTGCTATGGATAACAGGAACATTGGGAACAATGATGATAGAGTTCCGCTTAGTTTCAATTTCCAATGTCGTTGCTCCACAACCTGGAATAGTCTTGGAGACAATAGTGTTAGTAGGTATTTCTGCGAGGATGTCGCTTAGGTACTGTCCTTTTTCAATCAGCAGCGTCTCCGTCTTCATATCGCTTGTGCGTTTTCAGATATATCAGAGTGTCATCATCGCGTACTATCTCGATAATAAGTTTTCCATAGGAGAAAAGCCCAACGAGCTTAATTTTGGCTTGAGTTTCTCTGAGGAAAGGCACCATGTTGAAATTGTCTTCCCCTTCAATTAACGAATGAACTAATTTGGATATAGTTTCACTATCGCAAATATCATCGTTAGGATTTACCCCAAAATCCTCATAATCTCCAGTTCTGAGATAATTGACAATCCAGTCCCACCCTTTCCGGGTGATTCTATATTTAAGTCTTGTCAACCTGCCACAGCAGATCCAAAAGTTAGAAAGGTCATCTAAGTTGATGGAAAAATGTTTGTGCTGTATCATCAGTTGCTTAATCTTCTGATGGGCAGCACTATTATCGTATTCAGGATAGGATGGAACAGGAATGTCGTACATAATAATAAACAATTAATTAAAATAATAAACAATTAACTAAAGATGAATAGCACCGTCTACGTTATAGTAGAAGTCTTGTAATTGCATTCTGTTAATTTGCGTATCTAGCACATTCACAATGATTGTACTTTTATTCCCATTACTTTCCGGTACAAAGAACTTACATGAAAGATGTTTGATTCCTTCTTGCATAGTATTACTCATTGCTCTTTTGAGCTTTGTACAGGATAAATCTCCACAAATATCTACACACTGGTTTTCGGTGATAGTGGGCTTACCAGTCAGTGTGGGTATAATTTGCTTAAGACCTTCAATTTTATTGAACATTAAATATATCAAAGCTTGTATTAGCTCTTCCGAGGCAGGAACCGGATCCAACTTGTACTCAACTGATTTGTTCTCTTTTAATGCCCAAAAAGATAACGCAACCATCATGGTATCTTTGTAAAAGATAGAAAGGGTTCCATTCTTCCTAAGAGACAAGTCTTCCGTCTCTCTCAATAAGTAATTTAACTTGTTTTCAACGCCGTCACCTCCAACTTGGATGTAGTGAGTTTCAAATGCTTCTTGTGGAATAATAATAGCCATAGTTTGAATTAATTAAATTATTGTTACATATAAATTGAGTAATAAATCATAGTAGCTGCTTATGTTTTCATTCGGAGTGAATCTCTATCATATTCAAATCCTCTATTTCTGAGTTCGATGGTGGTTTCTATAGTTTCCTTTATCTTAACTGTAATCCAATAACTAATGTCACCGGGCCAGTTTGATTTCCTCCCTTGCCACATAAAATAATAATAGCCTTTTTCAGGAGTCATGGAGGAAGGGCGCCCTAACACATTATCAACAAGCATTAATAGTTCCAAAATATCTGATGAAGCTTTAAGTTCATTAGGGGAATCGCCACATAATCCTAACTCGTATAATTCCCAACTTGGAATTTTGCCAGGTTCTTCACCTATCACAAGATGAACAAGATTCCTTGCAATCCTAGGATTAACAGGCATGCATATTGTTTCTTTATCATCTATTTCCACTGTAGCATAGCAAGCGTCAGTATGATATTTATTGCTTGGTACAAGGAAAAAATATAATTTTAGGTTTTTGTGGATTTCGCATTTTTTAGAAACTTCCTTGTATTGGAAATAGCTAATTTTCACGGGCTTGGGGTCATGTCTGATTTCGGTTAAAGTTCCCATAATTATTATGCTCTTTAAATGATTTGACATGGCAAAGTTAACAAAAAAAACTGTCTTTTCATTACTAATGTGGTTTTTTTTCACTTTTACTTAAAAACATATTTGACTACTTTGGCATTTGCCTTGTTCTCGTTCTCAAAGTCTCTTTCGATATAGATGTCAGTTACTCTCATGGATTCATCCACATGGTTAAGGGCTGCATGGACAGTGTACTTGTCAACCTTGCATTTGTTGAGTGCTATGGTTGCCCATGAATGGCGAGCTGCATAGAATTCTAAATCGTCTATGTTCAGGAGTTTTCCAATCTCTTTCAACCCTTTGTTAAGAGCCTTGTTAAATGCCTTGTGGTCTCGATAAAATCGGTAAAAATTGAAGATTCTCTCTCTTTTTTGGTCTCTGTATTTTTCTATGATCGGCATAGCCATCTCAGGAACTACAACTACCATTTTAGCTTTGTCAAATCTGCGGTCTTTGGTCTTGGTTCTGAAGTATGTAAGTCTATCTCCTTTAAGTTCTATGGCGTTATATAGATCTGCAGAATTAATGCCCATAAGACAAAATGAGAGGATGAAACAATCTTTGGCGAGGTCAGGGCGGCAAGTATGGCTCACTCCTTTGTAGACATTTTGATAGGGCAAGTTCCATATTGCTTTTATCTGTTGGGGCTGTAAAGCACGTTTACGAGTTGCTTCCTGTTTTGGAATCTTGAAATATTCAAAAGGTGTATGAGGTATTCGAATCAGTCCTTTGTCTGGTTTGTTATAGTATTTCTGAGCTTCGCTATAAAGATGCCTAAGACTCATAAGATAGAGAGAAAGGCAACGGTTGGATGGAACTCTTTTTCCTTCTTCTATCATCTGCTTAACTCTCAATTCACGCATCTTCATAAGGTAATCTCTGTACTTTTCCAACAAATCAACAGTAATCTTCTTGATTTCTATATTGTCTTTACCAAGAAAGCGAATAAATGACTTTAAGGCTGTGTTATAGTTGTCCTTACCTTTTATGGAAGTCTCACTTATCCATTTGCGGCAGAACGCGATGAAATCGATAGGTTTTTCTGCTTCCTCTTTACAAAGCAAACGATTTACTATCTCGTTGACATCGTATTTTTCAGAATCGAGATGCAGAGCCGTAAACATCATCCTGTAATGTAGCACAAGGCGTTCAGCTTCCTGTTTGATAACTGAATTTTCTTTCAGCTTAAAGTCTATCGTAAGGTCTTCTTTTGCTGCGAACAAATCTGTTGAGATTCGTTTTACTACTCGGTCTTTGGTAAACCGGATTCTCACATTGTACGTACCATCATTTCGTACCTTTCCTTTTTCTACTTCTGCTCTAATTGTAAGCATAATTTTTTTGTTTTTTAGGTCAATCTCAGGTCAACTTCAGGTCAACAATAGGTCAACAGAGGTCAACAGAGGTAAACCAATTGTTAAATAATGCGCTGGTTTTTAACAAATCAGAAAAACTACAAGAATAGGACTTTGTAAGAGTTGGATTTGTATGAAAATCCGTAAGTTCTTTAAAATCAAGAGGTTCTGAAACGAAAAAAGTCCAAGATTTCTCTTGAACTTTAAGTGGACCAGCCAGGGCTTGAACCTGGGACCTCCAGATTATGAGTCTGTTGCTCTAACCAACTGAGCTACAAGTCCGGCAACCTTTTTGGGAGTTTGCGGCTGCAAAGTTAAGGGGTTTTAGGCAATTTTCCAAATTTTTGGTGTAAAAAACGAGAATTCTTTTATCTTTTCATGAGAAAAGGCTTTACTCAGAACCAACGGTCATCGTCCACGTAAGTGGGAAAGATAAATGCAAAACATAAAAAAGGATTTTATATTTTGATATTTCCCTCGTTTTAATAAAAAACTCACGCTCAAGAAAGAATATTTCATCTTCTTTCTCTTCACTAAATCGATTTTTTGCACTATCTTTGCAGAAAAATTGCAAAGACAGGCCGAAACGACATTACAGACAGGATTCATTTTGTTGTGACTCGGCAACTATATTTAAAAAACGACTATGATGAATCAAAAGAAAAAATTGCTGGGCGCCTTGCTCCTGCTTGTTGCAGGAAGCATGATACCGGTAAGTGCCCAGACACAAAAGCCCATCGAAGACCTAAACCATGTGACTGACCTGACACTCGACTCACTCAACAAGGTGCGCTCGGCACGCATCAAACCGGGAACAAGCCGACAGGGTAACCATCCCGTTTTGTTCCTAATCGGTAACAGCACGATGCGCAACGGAACGTTGGGCAACGGCAACAACGGCCAGTGGGGATGGGGTTATTTTGCCCAGAAATTCTTTGAATGGGATCGTATCACGGTGGAAAACCAGGCTTTGGGAGGGACATCGAGTCGTACGTTCTATCGTAATCTGTGGCCGGAGATACGTGAAGCCCTGAAACCGGGCGACTGGGTTATTGTGAGTATCGGACATAATGACAACGGCCCCTACGATAAAGGACGCGCACGCGCAAGTATTCCCGGAACGGGCACTGACTCGATGCTGGTCAACGTGGAGGTTGTCAACAAAGGTGACACGACCTATCGTGAGGAGATGATCTATACGTATGGTGGCTATCTGCGCCGCTATGTGGCTGATATCCGTGCGAAAGGAGCTAATCCCGTGCTGATGTCGCTGACACCAAAGAAATACCGTACGGCCGATGGCTCGAAACTTCGTGGTGATGAG
>JBGUIU010000234.1:0-15351 GCA_045113275.1 Paludibacteraceae bacterium | reverse complement strand
GCAAGTCGCCCAGTTTATAATTCAGGTTACTCGACTACACTTTTTAATTTTATGGATAATCATCTCCAATTTACATATACACAATATCAGCGTTTTGAGTTTGATGAAAACGTATATGAATCTAATCTGCTTTCTACCGTTGCTTATTATGTGAATATTATTTTAGGACTGAATTTTGATTCGTTCAGTCGATACGGAGGAACTAAATATTTTGAAAAGGCTGAATTGATATGTGCATTGGCTCAGTCCTCTGATGATACTGGATGGAAGGCTTTTGATAGTGATCGAAATCGCTATGCATTGGTCAGCAATTATATGGATGATAGACTGAAGAAGCTTCGTGATATTAATTATGAATACCATCGTTTCGGATTGGATGAAATGGTTAATAGCACAGAAAAAGGTAGAACGAATATTTATAATAATTTACCTTATTTGAGAGACATGAATCGTGCAGTTCCTTATTCTGTTGCTTTGCAAAATTTTGTAGAATCTAAATTGAATGAACTCTTGGATATGTTTCAGCCTGCAACAGCCAAAGAGAAAAAAGATGTGTATGATATCTTGCAAAGTATTCTTCCAACGGAATCTTCGAAGTTTAAGGAACTGTTGAATTAACCTGAATAATAGTTAGTATGCTCAAAACTCTTTCTGTTGAAAATTATGCTTTGATTGACAAGGCTTTTGTGAAATGGAATGAAGGTTTCTCTGTTATCACGGGAGAGACGGGGTCGGGTAAATCTATTCTGTTGGGTGCTCTGGGGTTGATTCAGGGAAATCGTGCGGATGTCAAGGTTTTAAAGGATACAGAAAAGAAGTGTGTTGTTGAGGCTGAATTTGATATATCATCTTATTCTATGAGTTCTTTCTTTGAGGAGAATGAACTGGATGAGGATGATATGTGTATAGTTCGTCGTGAGATCACTCCGAATGGCAAGTCAAGGGCTTTTATAAATGATACTCCAGTGGCGTTGTCAGTCCTGAAGAGTTTGTCATCCTACCTTATTGATATTCATTCTCAACATGAGACGTTGCTGTTGAATCAGGATTCTTTTCAAATGCATGTTTTGGATTCTTTGGCAGATACGAAAGCTCTGTTGAATGATTATGTTGATGTGTACCATGAATATATTCGTGCCAAGAAACAATTGCAAGAACTTAAACAACATATAGAAACACAGAATTCTAATCGTGATTATATTGAATTCCAACTAAAACAGTTGACTGAAGCGAACTTTGCGTTAGAAGAACAGAGTGAATTGGAGTCTGAGATGGAACAATTATCTCATTCGTCAGAATTGAAAGAGGCTCTGTCAAAAACTAGTTGGCTTCTTTCTGATAGTGAAGAGAATGTCTGTTCTTCATTGAAGGATTCAATTAATGCGTTATCTAGTATCTCATCCGTTTTCCCTAAGGTGCAATCGATTAATGAGAGATTGAATAGCTCATGGATTGAATTAAAGGATATTTCTAGAGAGGTTGATCAACTATTGTCGGATGTGACGGTAGATCCTCAACGCTTGGAATATGTTAATGAACGGTTGGATTTGATATATACGTTGGAAAAGAAGCATAGAGTAAATACTATGCAGGAACTATTGGAGGTGAAAGAGTCATTCGAAAAAGATTTTGCTCTGATTGAATCCTCTTCTGATCAGGTGGATAGCCTGCAGAAAAAAATCGATGATTTGGAAACGGACCTGACGAAGAAGGCTCATAAGATTTCCGAGATGAGAAGGAAGGCAAAAGAGCCTATGGAACGTTCTGTTGAGGGATTACTTCAAGACCTTGGCATTGCAAATGCTAAGTTTGAGGTCTCTATCGAGTCGTTGGATACAATTAATAGTACGGGTCTGGATAGTGTGAAGTTCTTGTTCTCTGCTAATAAAAATGCAGCCCTTCAGCCTCTTTCATCTGTTGCGTCTGGAGGTGAAATGGCTCGTGTCATGTTGGCATTGAAGTCTATTCTCTCTAAAACAGAATATCTGCCGACGTTAATTCTAGATGAAATTGATACGGGTGTGTCTGGTGATGTTGCTTCTCGTATGGGAAATATGATGACAATGATGGGTGAATACATGCAGGTGGTTAGTATTACTCATTTACCTCAGATAGCATCAAAAGGCACTACTCATTATAAAGTATATAAGGAGGATGATGAAGAGAGTACGGTGTCGCATATCAAACAGCTGACGCTTGAAGAACGTGTTATGGAGATTGCTCAGATGTTGAGTGGTACAAATCCTTCACCTGCAGCTATAGCGAATGCAAAGGATTTGATGAATATAAAATAGGGAAGTCCGCATCTTTTAAATCGTGTTGTATGTTATTGCCATATTATAAGGAGAATCAGATAGAAGCAGGGTGTGATGAAGCAGGCCGTGGTTGTCTGGCGGGTCCTGTCTTTGCTGCAGCTGTTATCTTACCTGTTGATTTCTCTAATGACTTGCTAAATGATTCTAAGCAATTAACGGAGAAACAGCGTTACTTGCTTCGTCCGATTATTGAAGAACAGGCAATTGCATGGGCTGTTGGTATTGTGAGTGCAAAAGAAATAGATAAGATCAATATACTTAATGCTTCTTTTTTAGCAATGCATAGGGCAGTCGATCAGTTGACTGTCCGTCCTGATTTTTTAATTATTGATGGCAATCGTTTTCGTCCATATGATAAGATACCTCACCAATGTATCGTGAAAGGTGATGGTAAATATATGTCTATCGCTGCCGCTTCTGTTTTGGCAAAGACCTATCGTGATGATTATATGAATAGCATTGACAAAGATTATCCTATGTATCTTTGGAAACAAAACAAAGGGTACCCTACAAAGGCTCATCGAGATGCGATTAAATCGTTTGGGCCTTGTGAACATCACAGGATGTCTTTCACATTGATCGATCCCCAATTAGAATTGCAATTTGATTGAGTTTGACCGTTACGGTTATAGCTATGATATAGTAATAAAAAAAGCTGTCGATTACCGACAGCTTTTTTTCAATATGCTTTTTACAAATTAGCAAGCTTTACCATCTGATCCAAGAACGTTGATGATCTTGTGCATGTACATCTTCTTCATGTTGTCACGTGCAGGACCAAGATACTTACGAGGGTCAAATTCACCTGGTTTCTCAGCGAATGTTTGACGGATAGCAGCAGTCATAGCCAAACGAGAGTCTGAGTCGATGTTGATCTTACATACAGCAGACTTAGCAGCTTGACGTAATTGCTCTTCAGGAATACCTACTGCATCTGGCAATTTACCACCGAACTTGTTGATAGTGTCAACTTCGTCTTGAGGAACAGAAGAAGAACCGTGAAGTACGATAGGGAATCCAGGAAGTTTCTTCTCGATTTCAGCCAATACATCGAATGCCAATGGAGGAGGAACAAGTTTTCCTGTCTTAGGGTCACGAGTACATTGTTCTGGTTTGAACTTGTATGCACCGTGAGATGTTCCGATTGAGATAGCTAATGAATCAACACCTGTCTTAGAAGTGAAGTCAATAACTTCTTCTGGTTTTGTGTAGTGAGACTCTTCAGAGGCAACTTCATCTTCAACACCAGCCAATACACCAAGTTCGCCTTCTACAGTTACACCATGTTGATGTGCGTAATCACAAACTTTCTTTGTTAAAGCAACGTTCTCATCGTAAGGAAGAGAAGAACCGTCGATCATAACAGAAGAGAAGCCCATATCTACACAGCTCTTGCAAAGTTCGAAAGAATCTCCGTGATCCAAGTGTAAACAGATTTGTGGGTTTGCCCAACCTAATTCTTTAGCGTATGCAACAGCACCTTCAGCCATGTAACGAAGCAAAGTTTGGTTTGCGTAGTTACGTGCACCTTTAGAAACTTGAAGAATAACTGGAGATTTGGTTTCTGCAGCAGCCATGATGATAGCTTGCAATTGCTCCATGTTGTTGAAGTTGAATGCAGGGATTGCATAACCTCCCTTTACTGCTTTAGCAAACATATCTTTAGTGTTTACTAAGCCTAAGTCTTTGTAATTAACCATTCTACTTGTTATTTAATAAATTAAAAATCTCTTTTGAGATTACAAAGATATAAAAATTTATGATATATATTTCTTAGTCCTTTTAAAAAACGTAACGATTAATATGACAGATGCTAGATATAGTTCCACGATGTATCCTGTCCAGACTCCAACAGCCCCGTATCCTTTGTATATTCCGAAGTAATAACTGACACATAGGCATACAACTATATAGCACAAAAAAGCTGTCACCATCGGGGTGATGACATCTGCCATGCCTCTTAGCGCTCCAATGGCAACGGTTTGTAAGCCGTCTCCAATCTGATATATGCCTGTCATTAATATAAGTGTTGAGGCTAGTTCTATTACGGCAGGATCTGATGTGAAACATTGTGCTATCAGTGTTTTAAACAAGAGCATTATGATGGAACATGTTCCCATGAATGCGAAACAAAGATGCATGGAGGCTATGCCCGCTTTTCGCATAGAGGCGAAATCTTTTTGCCCTATTTGATGACTGACTCGTATCGTGGTGGCTGATGCGATTCCACAGCTGATCATCCAGGTGGCGGCAGAGATGTTGATGGCTATTTGATGGCTGGCAAGCGCTACTTCTCCACACCAGCCGACGAATATAACGGCAATGTTCATGCCTGTTGTCTCTAATAACATCTGCAACCCAATAGGTACGCTTATCTTAAATAGTTTTGACAGACACTCCTTTGAGAAATGATTTTTTCTGAAGAAAAGAAAATACTTATTGTATGGTGCTTTTCGATACACTACGATGATAAACGAAATGCACATGAGTATCCTTGATATGAGGGTAGCATAAGCGGCTCCTGCAACGCCTAATTGCGGACAGCCTAGTTTGCCGAAAATCATTATCCAGTTTAGTACTATATTTATGATATTCCCTATGATTGTAATGGACATGGCATAATGGGTATTCCCACATCCTTCCATGAATTGTTTGAATGCTTGGTATAGCAATACAAATGGTAGTGAAAGCAATAAGATTCGATAGTAGGTAGTGGATAAGGGCCATACATCATCCGGCTGGTTGAATTCGCCTAAGTGACAGGAGACAATCCACATGATGCTCCCAATGATCAGTGTTACTAATACGTTGAACAGGATGGAGTTTTGAAATAATTTTGCAGCTTTTTTATAGTTCCTGGCAGCAAATTCTCTTCCAATAAGTGGAGTGGAACCAAAGGTTAGTCCAAGTGAGAAGGCAAACCCAACAAAGAATGCGGCTCCTCCAAATGCTGCAGCAGCCAACTCTGTCGTACCTAAATTCCCTACCATTAAGGTGTCGGCTAATTGCACGGAAGCTTGCCCTAATTGTGCCAGCATGACAGGTATGGCTATTTTAAGATTCCTGCGATAAAAAGGGATGTATGATTGAACGTATTTTACAAGTGAAATCATTTGTGAAATAGGGTATGGAAAAAGCAAAAAATGGACTCTAAAAAAGATATAGAGTCCATGTGTGGGAATATAAAGAGATTATTTAGTTCCATGATATGAAGTTGGATAAGCTCCGAAATTCAAAGAAAACTGAATGGAACTGTTCTCGATTTGTCCTTCAATGTTTTTGGCTGTATAAGTCTCGTATGGATTATTTCCTATGGTTGGAACGATTGAATCAGCAGAAAAACTGATGATGAAATTTCCATTGCCATCGATTACCTTGGTGTATGGTATATTGGAAATAACTGGAGTAACTGTTACTGGCATTTGTGGAACAAATTTGATGTCCTTGATTGTTAATTCAAAAAATGCTTCGTTAATTAAATGGTATGAGCACTCCACATTGTTTGTAACGACATTTTCTCCTTTGTATAGAACTGTTACATCTCCTTGATAAGATACTTCGCTATTGTCAATTTCTGGCAAAGGAGAATCTTTTTTGTCTTCATTGCATGATGTGAAAGCAATCGTTGCTAAACTGAAACTGATAATTGATAATGCTAAAAATAATCTTTTCATGATTATAAAAAGTTAAAATTTATTGATTAGAAATTAAAATTCATAATTTATACTTACCCCGATTTGTCGAGGTTTCCCTTTCTGACAGAAGGAGTTACCCATGGAGACGAAGTAGAATGTGTTATAATCTGCTCCTCCAATGTTTTTACACCAACCTTTTAATTGAAATTTATCTTTTTGTACTATGATAGAGGAACCGAAAAGCGAATAAAAGGATTGCTCTACACTATTGGCTTCATCCCAATAAATTTTGCCAGTTCCTTTCCAATCTGCAATGACGATTAGTTTGTCCACAATCTTTTTATTGATGTAAAATGTGTATTGCGCTTGTAAGGATGCGGTGTTGAGAGGGGAGTAGGGAATGAAGTTTCCATTATAGGAGTGGTTCCCGTCATCGAATTCCGTAAATGTTGCATGGGTGTATCCGTAGGTTCCGTTTAGGAGTATGTTTTTATGAGAATAAAGGATGGATATTTCACTTCCGAAACTTTTGCTCTTTCCTGCATTGGTCATCATCCTTCCTGTGTTCTTACCTTTAGGAAAGACAGTTAGTTGTTGATTTCGACAATCAATATAGAAAAGGGACATGTCGGTGCTGAGTTGTTTATCTAACCAAGAGAAATGACCTCCAATTTCGTATGTCCAGTTGTATTCTGGTTTGTATGAGATGGCTTCATCTGTATTGTAAGACTCATTTCCCATACCATCAAAACGCATACCTAGGTCATGCATGATGTCATTCTTCAGTTTGTTTTGCAGGATGTCGGAGAATATCTGTGTATTGAATCCGCCTGCTTTGTAACCTTTGGCTGCATATGCGTATAAGTGATTGTGGTCGTTGATGTTGTATTGAATAGAGAATTTCGGCAACACTTCAAAATAGGCTTGCTCGGTTTCACCGTCCATCGTACAGGAAAGATATTTGAAGTCTTTCATAAGTAGGGTAAAGATGTAGTGAATGTCCGTTTCGTTTGTATAGCTCATTTTGTCCTTTTCGTAATCTACACGAAGTCCTGTGGTGAACGTCCATTTCCCAACGTTGAATTCTGATTGGTGATAGGCAGCGATGCCGAAGGTTGGAATCGTGAAATCACTGTTGACAGCAAATTGTTTTTCTGCTATATCTAGTTTCTCTTCGGGAAATGCTGATTGTATTCCTTTATTGGCATTAGACAAAATAAGTTGGTTGATGCCATCTTCCTTAAAGGTGACAGGCGCACTCATGCGGTTGTATTTGTAAAAGCCATAAAGTCCAGATTTCCAAGACCAGATTTTGTTCTGAGTGTTGGATAGAAAAACAACCTCTTCAGTTATGACATGTTCCTTCTGTGTTTGATTGAGGGTGAAGATGGATTGAGGAAGGAAGTCATTGTCGAGTAGCATATCGTCGTTCAGAAACTGATAGCTAGTTACGGAAGACAGATCCATTTTTTTCAACTTCTTCTTCAAGACAACTCCGTCTTGTAAGGTAAATCGGTTATAGTGACATTCATCATTGTAATTGATAGGTTGTGTGGCTCCATCGAGAATTAAACCGTAGGCATAACCACCTTGGCGAAGGAGATTGGCAGAGATTGAGTTCTCGATAGATAAAGATGTTTTGGGTCTCCACATGAGTCGATTCCTTAACGTGATGCTATTGGATGGATCACATAAATCGTCATTGTACTGATTATAAAAATAACCATTGGTATGGAGTGCATTTGCAGCAATTGAATATGCAAATTTCTGAGATGGATTCTGGTAGGTCGAAGCCTTTATCTTAAAGGTGTTGGCTGTGGAATAATCTAAGTTCAGACGTGTACCTTGATAAGAAAAAGGGGAAAGCGTATATAGGTTGATCAATCCGCACATCGTATTCCGACCATAAAGTGTTCCTTGCGGACCACGAAGGAATTCAGCCCGTTGGAGATCAAACAAGTCAGCATCAAAAGCATTTTTGTTTAGAACGGGGATGTTGTCCACGATCATGCCGACAACGGGTTGGTCAATTCTAGTACCAAATCCTCTGACATAGATGGACGATGTCATCTGTGATCCATATTCAGGCAAGTGAAAATTAGGAACAAAGGAGGTGAGGTCTTTTGTGGATGAGGAGTTGATGTTTTCTATCTGCGATAGACTGAAAGCATTGGCAGACAAAGGCAGTTCTTCGATGAATTTTCGCTCTTTCAGGTTGGTCACAACTTCCACTTCAGCCAGATAACTTGTGCTATCATTGGATTCTGCATAGAATAGGTGAGGAGCTAATGATAATACTAAGAGACTGATTCTTTTCAACATGTTATATTTTTTATTTCTCGTGGCGAAAATTAGTTGGTTGTGATGCCATGTTTAGCCATTTGATAGAAAAAACACTTTTGTTTCAGGAGGGTGTTAGCCCTATTATTCTATTAAGACTATGATCCATCTAAAAAAATCAAGCGCAACCTAGATGATTGCGCCTTGAGGTTCCTAGCAGATTCGAACTGCTGTAAACGGTTTTGCAGACCGGTACCTAACCGCTCGGCCAAGGAACCATTTGATTTGTGGTGCAAAACTATAACTTTGTTTTTACATATCCAAATTTTAAAGGCAAAAACCCATGCTTTTTCATCAAAAAAGATGGATGATTGGTTTCTGTAGGGGGTGAGCGTGCTTATATTAATTCCTTTATCGTATAGAATAGTATAGGAATCAGCAGCGAAGGTAATAAATTGACGGTTTTACAATTCTTGATGTTGAGAATCGAAAGTCCGGAACTGATAATCAGCACACCTCCTACGATGCTTAATTCTATGCGCATTGATTCAGGCATGGCAGCACTAAAATAGTAAGCAATCATGTAGAATAAACTTTGCCAGCAGAAAAGAATAGGGGCGGCAATCAACATGATTCTACCGTAAGAAGCTGCTAAAACAGCAGAACTGACCAGGTCGAGTGTGGCATTAGTATATAAAAACGTATTCTCAGGCTCATCGAAGGCCCATCCATGACTAGGGGACAATGCCGATAACACTGGTCCTACGATACTGAATGTCCCTATGCAATAAAGCAATACACCAGTCGTCAGTCCTTGTATGCCTCCTTTGTTGTTTTGAGAGATCTGTTCTATTCGACCTTCAATGTTCAGTCTTGTGCCGATTAAGCCTCCAATCGCTATGCTCAGAATGAACAGTACAGGATATTCTGATTTAGACATATTCGGTAATGCGGCATTCATACCTAGGACTAAACAACAGAGACCAAGTCCGTCGAACAATGCTTTTTTATACTTATCGCCTATTCCTTTTCGTAATAAACAACCTAATGTGCTACCTATAAGAATGGTGCATGTGTTGACTATTGTGCCTAGCATAAACAGTTTATTTCTTTTACGATTTCACCTTCAAGATCTCGGATTCGAAGCATATTGTCTTCGTCTAATGTGGCAAAGGTTGCTTCTCTGTTATCCTTCGGGAATGTAATGCTACCTGTATTACAGATGATCAGCTCTTCTTTTTTTTCTAGTTGCCAAAGATGGGTATGACCATAGCATAAGACATCGACATTCAATTTAGATAAATGCTCAGGATTGTAGATATGTCCATGCGTCAGGAAAATCTTTTTCCCATTGGCTATCAGCAGAGAATAATCGGACATCATTGGAAAGTTCAGAAGCATTTGATCTACTTCGGAGTCGCAATTGCCTCTTACTGCAACAATCTTATCAGAAAGAGAATTGAGTGTGTTGGCAATGCCTTGAGCGTCAAGACCTTCGGGAACACCATTCCGTGGCCCGTAGTTGAGAATATCACCAAGGATGATCAAGAGGTCGTACTTGTTATTATGAAAAAAATGGAGTACTTGTTTCAAGCGAAACAAGTCTCCATGGATGTCCGATACAATTAGATATTTCATACGTATATGCGTTCCAGTTAGTATTACACGCACTCTTTATTGATTCTGTGTCTGTAGATTAGACATGCGGTAATGAAGTATATGACAATTTGAATTAACAGACCACGGTATTCGAAAGCGATGTCTGGAATGGATGCTCCCATCGTATTGATTTTGACGAATCCTTGTACGCCAAAGGTACTAGGCAGCAGATAGCTGACATATCTCCAAAAATCTGGAATCGCTGAACCTGGCCATGATATTCCTGAGATGAACAAGAATATAATGGATAAGAATACTAATGCTACGTATGCTGTTTCTTTTTCTTTGATAAAAATACTCAAGGTCATACCAAAGAAGGTACATGCAATGATATAAGGTAAGATGAAACCGACGATTTCTATTGGGTTGCCGATTTGTGGTAATGAGAAGATCATTGGCACAATCCACAACAAATAGAAGCTCATGGTTAGATATATCATTAAATAGCAGAGCGTTTTACCGAATACGATTCTGAATGTACCTCTCTTATGACGCAAGATAGGCTTCAGACGATGGAATTTTTTCTGATCGTAGGTTGAGCCTGCCAATACGCATATTCCGATAACCAAGGTTTGCTGAATCAGAAGCATTAGGAATGCTGGTAATAAGAAACTGTCAAATCCGCTTTGGGGGTTGTACATTGCCACTTCCTCATAGGCAAGAGGTGTTGTCTCCACTTCAGCTTCTCGGTTCGTAGCATTGTTCATGCGTGCGATTTGTATATCCTTGTTCATCTTGAGAGATACTTCCGTAGCCGTTAGCAGAAAACATTTATAATACAATAGACTACTCATATCGGAGTAGAGTTGAATTGTTGCTTTCTCTTTGTGGGCGATGTTTCTAGAGAAATCTTTGGGAAATCTCATGATGCCGAATGCTTCTTTTTGTCGGAGCAGTTCTTTCGCTTCTTCCATGTCTGTGCATATTGCCACGACTTGAATATCTCTCGATGCATCACATAGGCGACGGAATTCTCTTGATTCAGGAGAATTACAATCGTCAACGACCACCAGTTTGGCTTCTTTTGCTACTTCCTGATTGTATATCAAACCATATACAATAGGGTAGAAAAGAGGTGCCGCGAAAAATAGAAGAAGCACTGCAGCGTCCGATAAAACATTTCGGAATTCATCATACCAGACTATCAATAAATCAGAAAATCCGTTTCGTATCTGTTTGAAAAATCGATTTATCATGTTGTCGTTTTTTAGATGTCATAGACATCGTATTTATAAACTGTATGTAGTCGTTTCGAACTCAAAATTGGCAAGAACAGGAATAGTGTCAATGCCAAGTAGGAGGTCCATGAATAACAGAAAGGTATTCCGTTCAAGGCATTGTCCACATATAGTAGGAAGAAATGTCTGAGTGGAAATACTTTAGCCCATGTCTGTATGATTGGGTGCATCTCACTTACAGGGAATGTGAATCCGCTGATGGAGAATGAAAGCATACAGAAGAAAGCGGAGATGCTCAGAGAGATTCTCATGATGGGTATCAGGGAATAGAAGAATACAGCCAGTGATTGACAGGCTAGTACAAATAGATAGGATACGATCAGCATGGAGCATAATCCGTTTTTACATGGGAATTGCATATAACCATATAATGTGACCTCAATGAACGTGATCATTAATAGATAAATCAACGTATGAGGTAACAGTTTTCCAACGATAACGGTGAACATATCATCTTTGGCGATGCGTAATAGGTTCCTGGATCGTCTTTGTTTCACTTCCGATCCAAGAGCATACACAGTGGTGATGATGATGATGACACAGAGTAAGCCGGGTAGGATTACATTGCATAAATAAATAGCATAGTTAACCCATGGGTTACCGATGGGATGCGACTCAATGGCTATAGGTTGCAACTCAGCCATTGCTTGTTCCTCTGTTTGTCCTTTAGCCGTGCGCATTTCTTTGCCGACTGCAGCCGATCCTAACACAGACAAGGTCTTCATGTCTCGGAATAACAGCGATCCTGCAACAATGTAAGAATTGTTGGTGTAGAAGGAGACTTTCGGTTGTCTGAATGATAGGATGTCGTGTTCTAATCCTTCTGGAATGTAGTAGATGCCGTACACCTTGCCTTCCTGCATCAGCTGTCTTGCCTCACTGAATGATGTACATTTGGTGACTACATTCGTTTGTTTGAAGGCATCAAGTTGTCGGGTCAGTCTTCTAGATATGTTAGACATATCCATATCCACCACAGCTACCGGCATTTCATTAGGAAGACCATCCTGCATCAGTGTCAAGAAAAACACTATGCACAGGATGGGCGCACCAATCATGACCGATATGTATAGTCTACGAGATGTGAGCAACCTCCATTCTCGTATCATGATCATCCAAATTCTTTTTATGGTTGAATAGTTTTCCATTGAAATGTAAGAATCACTTTTTAATGATTACGGACATGCCGCTGATGAGTCCTTCAATTTTATCAGTTGGGATAGCTCTTACTTCAAATGTTTTGGAGTCAAACTCTCCTGTTGCCTTTGTTGCTTTCCATGCAGCAAATGAACCTAAGTCTTTTATATAATTAACGCGTAATTCAACTTCTTTGTCATTTAGTGCAGGGATCGTTGCTTTGAAGGTGGTTCCCTCTGCAAAGTTAGCACAATATTTTTCTTGGATGTTGAATGTAACCCATACATCAGCTGTATCGATGATGTTCATGATAGGAGCACCAGAACCAACTAATTCACCTCTTTGAGGGAATATCTCTGCCACTTTTCCTGAGATAGGAGAGGTAAGGATGGTTTCTGACATATAAGAGCGAACCTCAGCTACGGCACCTTTTGCTCTGTTTAATTGGGCTAGTGCGGCATCTTTCTCTTCGTCTGTTGCACCCTTCATGGCCATGTCATATTGTGATTTAGCTGCTTGTTCAGTTGCCAGCATGGCTTTGTAGTTAGCTTCCGCCTCATCTCTTTTTTGTGCAGGGATTACCTCTTTCTCGTATAATGCTTGTACACGATCAAAAGATTTCTTTGCCACTTCAAGTCCAGCTTGTGCTTTTTGCCACATTTCGTAAGCTGCTTTGATTTGTTCTTCAGTTGCACCTTTGTTTGCTTTTTGGTTGATGGCTGATGCTGCTTTTTCAGCGGCGCGGGCTTGTTGCATTTTAGCTTGAATCTCTGGGCTATCTAGAAGAACGAGCGTATCTCCTTCGCCTACATATTCACCTTCTTTAACGCAAAATTTGTCAATTCGTGCAGGTAACTTGCCAGAAACACGGATTTGGGTGAATTCCACTTCACCTTGGATGATTTCAGAATCAGACTTCATGGTGAAAATTCCAATCAAAGTGATTCCAAGTACGATTGTTAAAAGTACAACGAAAGCGATAGCTATATTTACGTTGTTTCCTTTGTTATATTTACTCATGATGTTATGATTTAAAATTTCTCAATTCGTTTTTATTTTTCTTTCAAGTTTCCTGTTGCTTTTTTGTAGTTTATTTCACTAATCTTGGCTTCGATTTCCGCCTCGATCTGACTGGATTTGGCAGAGAGCCATGCCGTTTGTGCCTCCATCAGGTTTGCAGCAGGGATCACACCTTCTTCAAATCCCAGGGTGGCATGTTTCAGGTTCTCTTCCGCTTTTTCTAGATTGCGGGCGGATATGTTAAGTTTACGGAGTGCCTCAGAGTGATTGAGCAGGCTTTGGTTAACCTGTAGCTCAATCTTCTCTTTGGCCTCATCTTCTTTGTATCGAGCAATTTCTGTTTCGCATTTAGCAGCTTTCAGAGTGAAGATGTTCTCTCCCCAGTGGAGCAGAGGTATGTTGACTACAACTCCGACATGCCAGTCGAATCCGAATTTATTTTCGAATCCTTCCTTGATGTTTGGATTTGTACCTGCATAACATCCCATTAATGCTATGCTAGGCATCAGTTTCGCTCGTTCGATGTGTTCTTTTTGTTTATATATCTCTTGTGCAAGGGTTAGACTTTTAATCTCATTTCTCTTTTCATATACTTCGTTCATGTCAATGGACTCAGTTTCAGAAAATTGAATGGATTCATTTTGCTCATCTTCCAATGTGTAGTCTTCGTTCATAGGAAGTCCACAGTATTGGGCAAGCAACATTTTAGATAGTTGAATACCGTTTTGAACTTTGAAGAGAGCCATTTCTGCTTCATTTTTTTTGACGGAAACAGATAATTCATCTGCTTTTGTTGCCATGCCTGTTTCGATTAGTGCTTTGACATCGTTATCCATCTTTTCAAGCAGGGATATTAATCCTTCAACGGCTTTCTTCTTACTGTTCAATGAAACGATCTGCCAATAAGCCTCATCTGTTTTTACAAGTATCTCTTCTTGTAAAGTGCTGAGCTTGCTGTCGGCTAGTTCTTTTTTAAGCTTGCATATCTTATTGTAGGCTATGATCTTACCTCCCATGAAGACTGGTTGGGTCAGATTTAAAGATGCTAGGAATATGTTCCTTGTGTCGAATGTTAGCTCATCAGCCGGAATCGTGGTATATTGTTTCCACATGATTTTTTCCGGATTACTTCTCGGATCGAATGGCTTTCCCTCCGCATCTAATGGGATGGACAAGCCTCCCATTTTTACCCATTTGTTGTTTATCTGGTCTGGTGTAAATGCGAATCCACTTTCTGTAAGTGTTCCGATCGGTAAATACATGTCTTCTGCAATCAAACTTGTCTCCTCACCATTGCGCACATATGCACCTTTGATAGATAACTCTGGGAAAAACTTTGTAAATGCGGCTTTACGTTCATACTCAGCTTTGTCACTCTCTGCTTGCGCTATTTTGGCCGTCTTGTTGTTATCCAATGCCATCTTTCTGCAATCCTCTAATGAATAGACGTTTTGTGCTGAAAGACAACCTGTCCAGAGTAAGCCTACAATAATTAATGCAATCTCTCTCATCTGTTTGAAAACTTAATTCGTTATACTAAGTTGTTAAATACTCTTCCTAATAATTTAATAGCGGTGTCAATTTCTTCTTCGCTAAATCCATAGAAGATTGATTCTAATCCTCTGTGGGTCACTTCTCGTACTTTCATTTCTAGTTCTTTGCCTTTTTCTGTCAATCTGACGAAATTGGCTCGTTTGTCTCCTTCCTTTTCTGTTCTGTAAATCAATCCCTGTCTCTCTAAGTTACGTACCAGTCGAGTGATGCTTGGTCGATCTTTAAATGTTGCTTGTGCAATTTGGTTTTGTGTTGGATGTTCTCCTTCTACTTCTAACCATAAACACATTAGAACCAACCACTGTTCTGGCGTAATGTCAATCTCTGCATTGCGCAGTTGTCTGGTTAATACTCGGTTAACGGCATTACTTACTTTGCCACTCATGACAGCGAAAGCTAACTCAATTTCGCTTGCCCATTTGTCCTCAGGCCACTGTTTAATCATAATTTGTTGTTTTAAATTGTTTATATTGTTCTTTATTACGTTGCAAATTTAGTTGTTTAAACAACACA
>JBGUIU010000233.1:0-22309 GCA_045113275.1 Paludibacteraceae bacterium | reverse complement strand
AGCTAACAGCCGTTCTTCATAAGTGTGTTTCTTATACATAAAATAAACCCCAAAAGTTTTTTGTCTAACTTTCGGGGTTCATTTCATTCGGGTCCCTTTTTATTGGATGAACACTTAAGAAATCATTTCATATCCTTGTTCTTCGGCGTGTATATTTTGTATCATTGGAGGATACGTATAACTACCTTTATTTGAAACACTGACGCAATTTTTCTACTTCAGATAGAAGTTTACTCGGATTTTGCTTTTTTAGTTTGGATAGATTGAGTGTTTTCCATTGCACAGAAGGATAGTTGCGGAAATACTCAAACTCATATCCGTCCCACTGCGGTTCGCCGGCTTCAAAACTCAATAGGAAGTTCTTATCGGCATCGGTCATGAGGTTTCGTACTTCTGCAATCAGTTGGTCACGTGTTTTTTCAAATTCTGCATAAGAGAACGGGATGTCTGTCATTCCTTCAAACTGATTCTCCATAGCCGCATGTTGGTCAATGAGCATTGGAGCAAAGGATTCGTGGATGGGTCTGTCACTACCCAACAAGCAGAAGATCAGCCCTTCGCGGATATCTGTCAATGGCATACCCATGTGCTTCACATCAAACAGATCGCGCGGATGTTGGCGAGACAGAGCGGCTGCCATCTTACCACCATAGAGAAGGGTTGGCGGAACTATTGCCGCCTCACAATACATCCCGAACTCTTCTTGCGCCTTGTCGCATAATGGTAAAATCTGCACATCACCACCAATAATACCACGTTTTGTTTGGTTCACCTCAACCTTCACTTGATAACCATGATACTCGCAAAGCAGTTTGCTGGTGTCGTAATGGGGCACCACATGCAATCCGGGCAACTGCGGTTTGGTATGATTGATAATAGATTCCAAGTGAGCATTTATGTCATTAAGACTTTCTTCGCGACCTGCTAATGGCATATAGGTCAAGTCAATATCAACCGAATAGCGCGGCATATTCTTGACGAACAAGTTGATAGCTGTGCCACCATGCACGGCGAACACGCCTTCGTTCATCACGTACGGCATGAGTTTGAGCAACAGCTCCACTTTGCGGAAAAAAACAGGACTATACATAGTTATACACTTCGGTTGGTATCGTTATATTATATTTGCTAACATATTTGCCACGGGCACTTATCATCCTGCGTCCACTGCCAAGGTCCACGCAGCTGGTGTCTATCGCTTTGAACCAAGGATGGTTCGCTTTCTCCGCCAAGTAAAGAAACAAGCGTTTTACTTTGACAGACGAGCATTGTTCCAATAACTGTTGAACCAGTTTGGGACGCAAGGTGGTGAGCATTTCCATGAGATAATACGTATCCATAAGCGTCTGAGCCACGAAAGGACGGTTAAGGCATTCCATGATAGCTCGCTCAGGCGAAGACAAGAGCAGAGGACGACCATTTTCTTCCCGCAGCTCTATTCCAAGGCTGTTGTCATCCCAGAGAGATATAGTATGATAGCGCAGAGTGCGATCCCAGTCTTGCGTCAAGAACCATTGTGGCAATTTCGCGCGCGCATCGGTATAAAGGAATGCAAGCGGCTTGCCCATTGGCACGTAGTGGGAATAGCCGCGTATCTCCAACGCCGTCTCGGCTCCTATGATACATTGTTTGCCTAATTGAGTGTTATAAGCAGACACGGCACTAAAGAGCGGCACGTCTGCACCTGCCACTTTATACACCCCGTGCGCCACCTTTTCCAGCCATCCGCTTTGCACATAGGCAGCCTGCTCCGCTCGATTGACACCTTGAGCAGACAGCCATGAACTAAACAGCAGTGTATCCGTCCCTTTAGCATCTACTATTTGCTTAATTTTAGTAGCCATTGTACTATAAAATTATACATTTAAGAGAAAATCTGCGCAAAATTACTGCTTTTTTTTGACATGTGCAATAGTTCGTATCACTTTTTTGCTCTCAAAACGCAATATTTTGCAATTTTGCACCAAATCGCGATTTTAATCAAAGCAGCGGATAAACAGGGGAGGCTGTTCATCCGCTGCATAGCAGAGCCGGACATGGCTGCCGCTATTACTGCGATTAGAAGTAGAAAATTCGTGCACCAAAAAAGTCATAGCCCGTCTCTGCGTCACGTTCCTTGCCTGTGTCTGCATTGGTTATTCGAGAAACGGCTATATTTCCGTTAAAGCAGGGAGAAACACCGACAAACGCCGAGACACTATCTGCATAGAACAGTCTCTCGGAGAAATGTCTGTTATGTAACTCTGTCAACATGTTGCGTATATTGCTAACGATTTATTCTCTTTATGTAAGATTGCAGAGATTTAAAATCATCTCCATACCGATAAGTTCCTTTCGGAATACCTAATAGTTCCCAATTCTCTTGTAGGTATTTATGAACGTTTCCTGTACCACTTGATATTTCAATCTTCTTCCCATTCTTCAATGTTATTCTAACAATAGTAACAAAGGTCGTATTCCAAGTTCTAAACGCTCCATAACTCCACTTTTCTACATCTTCAGACAAAAATGCAATCTCATTATTATCGTGTTTATAATTGAATATCTTGTTATCAATATCTATCACTAATTCTGTGCTATTATTGTACTTAAAGATAAGCCATCTGTAATATAAGTATTTGCAGCCGGAAGGATATGCCATTAGTAAAGCGAAAAGCAATATCGCAAGAATAAACAGTATATATAAATATTGGTAATAATGAGAAAATATGTATTTGCCAATGCATGCACACATAAATCCAATCCAAGTAACATAGAGAAATATATCCAGAGTAAAGAATGATTCCTGACCTTTACGAAAGGTTATAATCCTATGTTCTGATTCTTTCATACCCAAAACATATATCTAATTATAATAGTATTGCAAGATAGTGCATCAATACTAATCCAACTATAGGAAATATCAATATATTATTGACAAACAATAAGGCAACAAACCATCCTCTTCTTTTTTGTAACTTCGAGTCTTCGTTACCCCATCTTTCTTTAAATACACGATAATTGTTTTTCTTTATAGATTTGTTAAACATATATCGCTTCATTAAAGGAAAATAACCAACTATAAAAAATATCAGCATTCCAATAAAGCGGGCTGGAGAAGTACTATCAACCATGATATTCAAATAGCGGAATATGCATCCAATCGAAAATGAAACAGGAATAAAGATAGTAAAAAATATCATACTTATGGCATCTATGACTTCCATTCCTGCAAAAAGCCGATGAGAAGAAAAGAACAAATAGGAGCGATAAAATATATAATCCAAAACATCTAATATCTTTTTCATCGCTTTTCAAAATCTTTTAATGGGTTCCCAAAGACTACTTTATATGCAAATAGTTCGAGATTGATATAAGATAATCAGACATAATAGATATATATCTTATTCTTTTACAATCTATCTTAATCATAGGTAACTCTTGCAAATCTACTCCTATTGGCGCCAAAGTAAATGAATTTTCGTTAATTATCCTGACATATCCGACTAATATTGATTCTTGCTTATTGAGTCCTACTGCAATAAGCATATCGTTATCTTCTATATACTCTAACAAATCAACATAGCTATTCACGTCCGGCAACGATATTTGAGAAGAAGCTTTTAATGCGAGCACCTTATAATCCACCGTATCATGTGTATGTTCAACTACTTGCTGAATATAATCATTGTTAATGAACAAATAACCATCCAGAACATAGTCTACTACATTCTCGTGCAATACCATCCATTGTACACCACGTTTGATGACAATACCCTTTATGATATCCGGATATCTTCTAATTTTTAAATTAACTAATTCCATGTTTTTATATTATTTATATCTCTTACGTCTAGCGTCTCCTATGACACCTTACCATAGAGTGTTGCCATTATAATTGATGACTTTTGTCGGAAGAATAGTATCCTTACACTTTTCCCCTAAATAGCATCCATATTCGAGAGTTGTTAACTCTTTCGACAAAACTTCATCTCTCGTACAATACAATGCTAATTTATACACATGAACGGGAGAATAGAAACTACTATCACACCGAAAGCAAGCAACCTCGACAAATTCTTGACCTATAATTTCAAGAATACTATCATTGTCGATGTCTTTTATCATTTGACAATAGACGACCATTGCAATAACTTTTCCACTAGCACTATATCTCAAAACATTCAGTGTCTTTGCGCTAATAGGGTCAAATTCATTAATCAGAATATACAAGACCGAATCATTATAGGGAATATATTGCACGCTTCCACATTCATACAAAGATTCTAAGTTTTGGTAAATTAGGGAATCTTTGTAGTATAATTTAATGTTAGTCAGCAAAGGATTCTCAATGCCTGGCTCATATATGGTATCGGCAACCATACTTATGTGCGACATAATGTTATCTACAATCGTTCCCGATGATTGAACAAGAGAATCTCCTTCTGTCGTTTTTTTAATTGAACAGCTTAAAAAAGATGACATTATAACTACACAAATAATAATTTTCAGCTTAGACATAGTTTCTATAAATTTAAATTAGCATTTGGCAATTTCACATCTATTGCCTTGATTGGGACCTCTAATTTGGTTGTTCCTTTACCTGTAACAACAATCTCATTAATTCCACCAACGGGTATCTCCTGAAAATTTCCTCCGTTAGATGTTGAGATTCCCTTTAGCGTATTTAAATCATTATTAAGTATGAACATACCAACAGAGCGTTTACCAAAAGCATAACTCAAAGGCATTTCTCCATTTTGTGACCCAACATTAAAGACTGACACAACAGATTCATTTCGTGTTGGAGAATACGTCAAACCTTCAGTAGGGGCGACAATCGCAATATGTCCCGGTTCTCCTCCATTCGAAACATAACTGGCAAATACTACAGCTCCCATATTTGCATATTCTAGAGCCTCACTTTGTGATATTTCTGTTGCTATTTCAGGATTCCTCAAAGATATTCCCATCTCATTTGCTCGTCCGAGCAAACTTCGATCTCCGGCTTGTGCGTTAATGGCTTGTGCACCGATATTACAAAAAGTAGTTCTCCCTTGCCGCTGATAATTAGGATTATTAACAACATTTTCACCTGCTTGTCTCAATGCTTCCTTACTAGGAAAAACTCCTTTCCCATCCTGATCGATATATTTCAACGGATTCCAGTTACAATATGCATATGGCGAGATATTCGGATACTTGTCCAATAACGGGTCCGGAGAGAGCCATGTAGTAATCGCGGAGGAATAATTACGTGCACCGAAGTAGTCATATCCTGTCTCCTCATCACGTTCCTTGCCTGTGAACTTGTACCGCTCATCGTATTGAGTTTTAGTTTAGCCATTTCTAATCTATAGCTTCAACTAAAACGGGCTCTGGGAACATCATTTTAAGCCGCAAGATTTGAAAGATATTATAATTATCCCGCACAACCAAACGATAAGTAAAATCTTTTGCCTTACCACAATCACCGGACGGCTCCTGATAATCTAAATAATCATAATCTACATCAACAAGATTGTCAAACATGTAAATATCAGTTGCTTCCATATAACATTCGAACATATCTAAATCATAATAAAAATGATGAATAGTATAATTATATTTTTTACTATACTCATAGTAAGGTAAGTATCTATACATAAAATATGCGAGATGGTTTAATTGTTTTCGAGGGAAATAGGTCATCTCAGGTATGCCGATTTCCACTACAGATACATATGGAAACACATCATCTCGATGCGTCCAATTAGAATCATTGCAATAACATAGAGCACTATCGGGACAAACATACCATCTATCGTTCTGATCTTCAAACTCTACAAGAACAGGGTTTTCTATCTTCATTGTTCCCACATAGTAGCGATAGGATCTACCTTGTTGCATAGTATTGTTACAAGAACATAATCCTAAAAAATATATAAACAAGACAATTTGTTTTACTCGAACCATGATTTTACTTTTTGCAATAGTATATTTCTCTCAATATCGCTTCCGGGGTAGTACCCATAAGGGTTATAGCAGATAGTTTCTTGCCCATGTCTTTGAGCGAGTGACCACAGTGGTAAAGACTATCATCTATTATCAGCCATCTGTCGTGCGAAGGTGTTGACCCCTCTTACAGAATTCACGCGGTATCCGACGGATATAATCATATCCAAATTGTAGAAAGGTATCTCGCGCATGACCTGACGGTTGCCTTCCAAACGAACCTGTGCAATTTTTGCACATGTTGCCAACTCTTCCAATTCGTGGGTCTTGTAAACATTATGTATATGCCTTAAAATAGATGTTCTGTCTGTGCCGAATAGTTCTGCCATCTGTTGCTGACTTAGCCAGACTGTTTCATCCTGTAAACGCACCTCTAGTTGGATAGTGTCATCCGGTTGGTATAATACAATTTCGCTTGTCATAGGTTAATAAACACATTTTATTTTTTCCGCTACAAAGGTACAACAAAAATTGCACATATGCAAGAAAAAACCGTTCTAAACTGCACAAAATCGGCATTTTTCAATCTCTAAACTGCATAAAATCGGCATTTTTCAATCTCTAAACTGCACAAAAGAGGAGATTGATGAGACTTTTAATATGTTTTTTGCCGATTAAGGCAGGGTACTGATGATTTCTTCTTTGTGTTCGCGAGTCCATTGGTACCACTCGTCGTCAAAGAAATCATTATATAGAGTTGGTAAGTTGCGGCGAATAGCATCGTTGAAATAGATGGAGTCGAAGTAATAGAACCGAGGGCATAATACCTCACAGATTATTTCTGCGGGGAAGGCATCTGACCATTGTAGCATTTTGATATACGCGTCTCGAAAAAGCGGATTGTCTTTGGTGCGGGAAACAGCCAGATCGTAAATCACTTGAGAGCGTTCATTGAATATAGAAAATTCAGGATCATAAATGCGATATTGATCTCTATTTTGTGGCATAGCGTCCAACAACTGCTCGTCGGAAATACTATCTCCGGTTTTGATTTGCCAGTATAATTCCAATAGTTTGTCGTTATATTCCTGTTCATTGAAATAGCACTTGGCTGTCCAGTCGTAATAGCGGATAGTGGTATCTTTGTGCGATAATGGGATAAACTTGTCCGCCATAAGGTATTTTGTTTCAGACAATTCTATTAACAGCGTGTCAGAAAAGGGAGAGTCTTTACGATTGTTCTCCATAGTATAAAAGTTATATTCCTGAAATGTAACCGTGTCGCCAGCTATCAAATATTTAGTGCTATATGCATATTCCATAGCAATGGAATCGGTTAATATCAGACTTTCCGGAATATATACTATCGGATGTTGCTCCAAGAAATCCGCAACAGTTGTGTCTTGCAAGTTGACCAAAACCAAATAACCCGTAACGTCATACCACGCTTCATACAATCGTCCGGAAGGATCCGGTTGTTGCGCCGGGCATATACCCTCTTCGTACCATTCGTCGGTATTGTATCTTTGACGCCAATAATCCGCAATACATTTAACGATAGTACTATCAGATACATTTACAGATACAGTCCCAACTGTATTGTCCGTAGTTGTGGTTTTATGGCAAGCCGTCAGGCAGAGACAGGCGAGGAATATGTAGATTAGGCGTTTCATAGGGAGATGTTATTATTTACGGCACTTCGATTGCGTCTGATCATAGATATCCGCTGCTTGTTTGACATCCAATCCAACTCTCTCTGCTAAGCGAAGGACATCTGCACGTTCGGGAAGCGGGTTGTCGTTGACAGAAGTCGTATGGTAATCGCCCGGCGTACCACAAGGCAGTAAGTCGTAAGCGGGAGCAAACTGCCATCCCTTATCGTAGATAAAAGCAAAGTTCTTGGCGTGGTCGTCGCGGTTGCCAATAATCACATTAAAGCACATTAAGCGGTATATCTTCCATAACTCTTCCATTGAGTGCGACAGACGCGCGGAGATATTAAAGAGATGCAAATAATCGATACTCGGAATCTGGTAGTCGGCTTGCAAGAGACCGGACGCGCTGACAACATGCAATTTACGACCATTCACCCTATCAAAACGTTTGGCTCCAAAATATTGGTCTTCAAACAATTTTGTTTCCGGCATCTCAATACCACATTGTTTGGCTATTTGCGAGTAACGATATTCCTCGCGCCCGACGGATTTCTTATCGTTCTTGGCGCGGAACTTAATAAGCCACTCTTCCTCGCCTTGTTTTAAAAAGATTTTCGGTCTCGCACCGCCGGGCGAACCACCTCGCTGAACCAATTCAGCGATATGCTTGCCGGCATAATTATCGTCCTCAAGGATAGCGAATGACTCCGCAGCTATCTGCGCCAAGTCCATATACTCCTGCGTGTGCCGAATACTCTCGTCCGGGCGATACTCCAATGCACCTCGACCGTTACTACCTACCAAGCATAACTGTTGCAGAGGATTGAGCGACAGGCCGTTGATGCCTTGCTGTGCCAAATGGCGATGCAAGATCAGTTGCCCCCAACCGTCGGGAAGACTATCCGAGAAGACGCCAAAATGTCCTTCAAAAGGTTTATAGGGTGCAATCTTCAGTCCCGGCGTCAACGGCAACTCAAAAGGCGAAATACTAAATCCGTCTTGTAACCATTCGGCAGTATACTCGAATGCACACGTTTGCGGACGCTGCGGCGTAAGCGCCAAACGTCCCACCTGACGACCATGCATCCATACTTCTATTTGCTGAACATCAATCATGGCGAACACGTTTAGCTGGTTTGGTTTGCGATAACATATCATCCATCGTCGCCCAAGACTGCGATGCAAAGAGCGCATTAAAATCGCTCAGACAATCCAATGCAAAGGCAATTTGCAGTAAGCCAGAAAAAGCAATCTGTCCTTGCTGCTCAAAGCGACGGTAAGTGGATAATGACAAACCCGCCTTTTGCGCCAATTCTGCTTGCGTAAGTCGCATCGTTGTTCGGCGCTGTTTGGCGCGCTCCGCAACCGCTTGCGCTACCGATAATGGCGTTTCAAATGCATCAATCATACCAGTACAATTTAAAATCCGCTGCAAAGGTACAAAAAAAATCTGACATATGCAAATTTAAGTACTAAAATATGAGTAGTTAATGCGTTTTTTTGTATTAAATACCAAAATATGAGTAGTTAAGTCGGCATAATTTGGCAAAACAAATCGAGTGCAAAGGTGCTAATTTTTGCCGATACCGGCAAGTTTTTTGACGAAAAGGTGTGATTTTTATGTGTTTTTTGCCGGAATCACTCTGTTTCGTTATTCAAGCGGAGGGGGAAGTAAATGCCGTTATGCAAGTAAGGCACAACGTACTCACCGTTGAGGTAATAGGTTTTCCATGGATGGATGTTCATGAACTGCTCTTTGATCTCCAGCGCAACGCCTTTGGTCGTTTTGCGACCATCTCACGTAACGCGGCAGACAGTTGTTCTTTGTCGACGATACCCATCCGTTGTTGAAGGAAGGCATAGTCCGGCTCGGTACGTTGCATTAGGAAGAGCACATCGTAGAAATCACGGAAGAATAGTTACGCGCACCGAAGAAATCATATCCGGTCTCGGCATCACGTTCCTTGCCCGTGAACTTATACCGCTCATTGTATGTGCTATTCCGCTGATTAACCCACAATTCACCATACGGCATGTAGTGTATGTACTGTATAGGTTCTCCATTGCAATCCGTTATCCAACTGGCACCGCCCAAATGATCCGAATGATAGTAATAGATGATTGGTGATACAATGGCATATTCTCCACTTTCTAAGACATGTCTGATACGATCCTCGTCTAAATAATAGACCACTTCTATTATTCTCCAATCGTCCAGACAAATTTGCAGTGAAAGACATAATAGATTAATAATGATAATTGCATATATATATCACATTTGTTTGGGGATTAAACACAACTGCAGTCTTCTCAAAAGAATCATTATATAATTGGGAAGAATCTTTTATTATGATTGTATAATAACCGACATTATTACAACAACAAGTTTCATATTCTTGCACCAATGTATTATTGGAGTGAAAATGAGCACTCTCTAATAATATGCTATCCATTGGCGAATGTACTGGTAGAGGATGCCATCCAATCCAATAACAATCTTTTAAGACAGGATGGTTTTCCATGTCGCATAACGTGATGTTCATTTTTGTTATCAACTTTTGCGCAGTTATATCAGATAAAATATAACTCTCTATAATGTACCATTCACCTATAGCATGTGACTCATATCTTTTTAACGCAATCACACTAGCATCGCGAACACATAATATATCTAATATATTTTCTTTATACATATATGTGCACGAAGTCACACCTATGAGAATACAAAATATTACTAAGTGCTTCCTATTTGATTTTTCCTTGACCATAATGATAAATAGTAAACGGTGTCCCTTTTCCAGCAACTATCGAACCTAATTTTGTTGCAATATTTCTAAGGTTGCGCCCATTTTGCATATCGAAATTATAAACATCCAAAACTCCATTTTTATTACCTAATCTTACACTTCCGTCATTACTTATCAAAGTTACCAGAATGGTACCATACACCAAACCTGTTTGCTTATTAAAGTTTTTAGGATCTAGAAAATTAATATATTTCGAGGAGCCTACATTTGAAAAATCAGATTTTGCGAGTGGTGATAAATCAATTTTTGAAGCATCCACATATAAAGGCGCTCCATTTCCGTTTCTATACCAATCATTCGCTTCTGTAATAGTTAATGATCCATCCCAATCAGGACGACCAGATAACCCTTGGTAATGTTCAAGCATGGCTTGTTTTGCCTCCTTAGATAAGTATTCTGCACCCACGTCAAACGCCTCTGACATTTCATGCGACATCCCTTGATTGAAAAACTTAGAATCCATCACAACAACTTTCCCCTGTAATCCACCATCATCTGTACCGAGAAGATTTCCGTCAAAATCGTAAATTGGATTACGTCCATCCGGATCGACATATTTGATCGGATTCCAGTTGCAATACGCATACGAGGAAATACTCGGATACTTGTCCAATAACGGGTCCGGAGAGAGCCATGTAGTAATCGCGGAAGAATAATTTCGTGCACCGAAGAAGTCATATCCGGTCTCGGCATCGCGTTCCTTGCCGGTGAACTTGTACCGCTCATCGTATGTGCTATTCCGCTGATTAACCCACAATTCACCATATGGCATGTAGTGGATGTACTGTATCGGCTCTCCATTGTAATCCGTTATCCATGATGCCGAACCGAGATGGTCAGTGTGGTAATAGTAGATGCCCGATGCTATCGTATCTGTAAGAGTACTATCATTCTGAAGTAGCGGCAGCAATATGTCCGAGTCGCATTGCAGGGTGATATTCCACGCCGTGTCATCATCCACACACTGCCATTGCAACTCGTCATAGTTATTGCCGGCATTTGTCACAAATGTTGCTGTGGTATCAGGATGCAATTCTATTTCTTGTGCGAACAATGTTTGCATATACGAACGCACCTTCGTTAACGCGGTATCTGATGCGGTCGTATCTATACAAGCAGTCAGATTACTGCTGCCCACTAATGAGGCAATGCGTCGACTTCCGTTAAAGATATGACAGGTATAATTACGTGGTGTAATGGTGAAATACGGATTGACATATATGACTGCATCATTCAGATTCACATGGAAGGTTTCTTCTCCGGCATTGTACTGGTCAACGGAAGTAGTACCTGTCAACTTGTAAGTCCTTTCTCCGTTACCATCATATGCATAGAAAGCACAATATTGATTGTCTTTAGCTTGATATACTCAACTATTCAACATTTTCCTCTTGGTTTTTCAACAAATGTCTATATACTTCCGGTTTGTAATACTGTTGCCAAAACGGAATGGATGTACAACCATGACATTGCTCTAATAGTATCTTTCCTAATGTGGTATCCGGAGGAAAGTATGCACCTGTCAAGCACAAACTTGCTTTTAAGAAAACCGCTGGATAATACATCGAATCAACTGCTTCGCAAAGATATTGATAAGCAAACTGGAATTCGTCATTAGGCACACGTCGGCGGCGGCTAATAATGTCATAATACACATCGTAACATGCTAAAGGATAATGTGTTTTATTTGCAATCTCTATCGAAACGGGAAGTATAGAATCATTGTTATATAACAAGTAACGCAGTTTTTTGTAAGACTCAACATCCGAATTAGACAACACTACATTATACAGAGAATCTAAATTGTTATACTCTTTTACGAATTTTTCTTTGTATTTATATGAACCATAATAATGATGATACGCTTCATACAAAACATTATAAATAGAATCTGGAAAATTTATTGCATTGTTTCTACAACTATCAAAACAAGGGTACACCCCCATAATAATACTTTTAACATAATAGAATAACTTGGCAGTGTCACTTAAACCACAACTATGTCCCATTCTTTCTATGCCTTCTGCTGATGACATTACATCATAAAAGCCGACAGCGTCACTACTATCTGCCACTAAAATACTATATAGAACACTATTCGTGTCGTTATGACATAGATCAAGAGCATCACATGCCTCTGTATCGTAATAAGTCAGGACGCACTCTATTAGTGAATCTTTGTTTGTATAGGCATAACAACCATTTGAATCTACTATTTTAGTGCAACTTACGATGCATAATGCAAAACAAACCAATACATACCAAATGATATTGATTTTTCTAATCTTATTCGTTGTCATGTTTGAAGAAGTTTTTAATTGATTGCCACAAATGATCTAAATATAATTGACGATTTACAGCTTCTTTTACTGTTTCTTTATTTGGACATTTACCCCCTCGTATGGTTGTGACTAATTTACCATTCTGATAAACACCCCAAGGACGTTTAAATAAATAAGATTTGGGACTTGCAACTCCCATATATTCTGCATCATTTCTTTCTGCTTTTTCAGAATACAATAAGCTCATCGGTCCTATCACATAAGTCTCATGATCATTCAATTGCTCTGACAATTGTTGCGCAAGACTATTGTCTCCCTCTCCGGCATGGCAAGCATAAAGAAATACCATGGAAGTGTTGCCCTCTGCGGCATCTTTTTTCCATTGATTGCTTTTATCTGTTACATACTTTGCGAGGTCATTGGAATAAACTTCTTCGTTTAACGTCGCTACTCCGCAGTCATTATTAATATAGCCTTTTATACTGCCATGTGCATAGAAGTAAATGCCATCATCGTCTTTGAAATTCCTTGCAGGATTGGACTCTCTATTGCTTGCAAAGATATGTTTCTCCCTTCCATCCGGATCCACAAATCCTATCGGATTCCAGTTGCAATATGCATACGAGGAAATACTCGGATACTTGTCCAATAACGGGTCCGGAGAGAGCCATGTAGTAATCGCAGAGGAATAATTACGTGCACCGAAGTAGTCATATCCTGTCTCCTCATCACGTTCCTTGCCGGTGAACTTGTACCGCTCATCGTAGGTGCTATTCCGCTGATTAACCCACAATTCACCATACGGCATGTAGTGGATGTACTGTATCGGATTATCACCATCTGCTAAAAAAAATCGTTTCATATCCTATTATTCAACATTCCATCCATTTTGCTTTAGGTGTTGTCTCCGTACTCGTTTCGCCAGAAAACCGACATAGACACTAAGATGCCTATCTTCTTCCACTATTTTACTTATTTCGTCATAATCCCAGCCGAGTGAAAGCGGAACTGTTTGACGGGTATGGAGATAATACACAATATGTTTTTCACCATTCCCTAGTGTTCTTTTAGCTTTATAGTCTTTCATCTACCACTCTCCTTTCTTTAATCATATCGTTTTGAACTTTCAAGAATTCTTCTTTACTCAAGCATAATATATCCAAACGGACTGAAATATTACCACAACGCAACAATTGTTCCATCTCCCTCTTGGTCAATAGGAGGAAATGTGTGGACTTTTCCAAGTAAATAGTAGCAGCTATTTCTATCTCTGTAGCACCATGTTCTTTCAGTACTTCTGCTTTTTCTCTTAAGAATTGAAGATAATCTCCTATACACTTTACTCTTTCTTCTTCAGTAATAGCACCGATAGAATTGTGCAATAGATGAGAACCACCATAATCATAGCATCGGCATTTCCTTCGTTGTATGAAGGTATCATCTTTTGTCCAATCGGAATATATATGAAGGGGATAGCCTTGTAGTTCTTTGCTCTTGATAGGAACATATGACTCACCCGTAATAAATATAGAAAATCTATATATCATAACTACAAATTAAAATATAAAATCATAAAAACTCGCCAGTATTAACCCATGCTTTAGATTTATTACCTTTAAGATATACCTGTTTTGTGGTTTTGTCTACATATAAGTCGACATTGGTAGAGCCTTTTAATTCTTTTTGAAAATCTTTCATAAGAGTCGTATATTTGTTATTTATTTCCACCATTTGATGTCGGCTTCGTAGATAGAGTCGTAGTAAGCATGTTCCGGGTCGGCAACCCTGCCATGACGATCCCTATCAATATAGGTCTTCCAGCCATTATCATAGAACTCCTCATAAGGAATAAAGCATCCACATCCACCATCTAAGCAATCGGATTCGGGTATACGGAAATCGCCCCAATTGCAAGTAAGCGTATCAAGGGTGTCCAAATAGATCCATTTACCGGTATATTGGTTGTTGCAATAACCATCCGCTACCAAATCAAGCGCGTCATAAAAAATACTGTCATTATGGACAAGGTAATAAAAATACGCCTTTCCCTCTACATCGGCGATGTGTTTGTCGTTATGGTTCGCTTGCAGGGTATAATGGGCATAGAGTGTTCCTGACTCTGTAATCATTATGAAGTCATCTACACTAAATAACGTGTCATTATACGGAACGACAGAATCAACGATCAAACTGCCGGAGATTGTACAGATTTCGTCTTTACAGCGCGTTCTTCCATCTATGTGGTAGATCGAATCGGAGACCTTGTACACGGTATCATAATGGATGTAGAAGCGTTGAAAATCCGCACCTCGAAATCCTAATGGTTCGGGCAATGTAAACCACCTATCTTCCATCGGTTCATTTCTGTACTCTATCCAACTTTGTTTGGCGGATTCACTCCACCACGAATAAACTTCATCCGTAGGAATAGAATCCGGACAGATGAGCGAATAGGACAAGTCATGAGAAAGGATTCCACAAGGCGCAGAGGTTTTATGGCATGCCGTCAGGCAAAGAAAGGCGAGGAATATGGGGATGAGACGTTTCATAGGGGTATTATTTTTCTTTACTGTGATACCAATCCCAATCATACGGTTTCTCGGCGTACTTGCTGATTATGGGTAAGAACCGTACACGTTCAGGCTCTTCGTAATAAGCTTTGTAGAGATTTTCGGGATACATCGTTTTTTTGTATGCTTGTTTGGTTTCGAATGTCTCCTCCATAAAATGATATGCCCAATCATCATCGTAAGCCATAACGGCTTTGAACAACACAACAAGTCTGCCGTAATCGATATATCTGCGTTTCAGTTCATAATCGCGTATTTCTTCCAACAGAGGTATAAAATCAGTATCCTGCCAGTTTTTTAATCCAGCTAACGCGAAATTAGTTTTTTCTTCACATTCTCCACGACAAGCCCCCTCTCGATCCAAACCTTTCTTGTATTGTTTTAAGGCGGCAATAAACAAGTCTTTATCGCTCTCTTTCTTATATTGGGCGAGTTCGACAAGCATGTTGTCATGTCCTTCCAAATACAATTCCCGTATTCTGTCATACATCTCCAATGTATCCGACAAACGAGAGACAGAAGACCAGACATGAAAATCGAGATGCGACAAGCCGGGAGTAAAGGCTATCAAACTATCCATCTGAAATAGTTGTTGCGGCGAGAATAAAGAATCAGACAGTGAGGTGCTAATCATATATTCAGCAACATTCCACGTCCAGATAACATCATATGAAGACGAGGCGAATGTGGCAGTATCCATAATTCCTGCGCATACTATATCAAAACACGCCGGATGGCGCTTGTTCGCCAATACGTAGAAAGCAAACGCACGCAACGCAGGTACGGAAGAGAAACGCGCCATCGAACATAACTCTTTGTCCGTGGCAACAGCTTTGACTTTTTCCTGCACGTACCATCCCGGATAGGTGTCTGCCCATCCATCACTCTCCGTCTGATAAAAAACATTCCCCATCTTGGTCATTTCCTCTTTGGACGGAAAATCTCCTGTTCCGAAGATGGAATCAATATTGAGAATCAGCGTATCGTCCATAGATATTGACTTTTCCGGGCAAAGACCTTTAGATGAATTGTTATTATGACATGCCGTCAGGCAAAGAAAGGCGAGGAATATGTAGATTAGGCGTTTCATGGGGATATATGGTTTATGAGTGCAAGTTTTTGTAATATATTTTAGGCAGACTTCTGACAAATACATATACGCAGAGTATGGTGACAGACAACGGAGAGAGAAATCCTGCTATCCGTGCTATAGCATCCAAGTCAAGTGAGTCTGTTGAACCTGCGGGGTGGAGAGCAAGAAGAAACAGCATAATAACCGGTAGAGCCGAAAGTACCAGTGTCAGAAAAGCAATAATTTGGCGGACAAACAACCTTAAAGGATGAACAGGATTGTTCGGGCAGTAAGCATATAGAAAAGCAATAATGCTGATATACAGCCCCAAAACGAAATAGACAAGATAAACCCAACGCAAATGGACATCCAACAACCCTGCTGCGGCAATAGTCAGAATCGACACAGCTCCTATCCAAATGCATATATGGAATAGTATGATAAAGAGGCGTTTCATAAGGGTATCGTTATGGGTTGGTGTGAAGGGAGGCAGTGGTGGTGTGGGCGGTGAATTCGGGGGCAATTTCAGAGACGATGGATGCCAGACCGGCGAGGGTGGTACCCGAAGCGGTGACGTAACACTCGTATGAGAAAGTGGTTGTACCACGGCTGAGGTGCTCGATGTAAAAACGTTCTTCTGTGTTGCGTATGTCTCTGTAATAGAAGGCGTTATTCGTCCAACTATATTCAGAAATACCTATGGGTTCCAAGAGTGCAGCGCGCTGATCGGTGAGGATGATATTATCCATCTCACGGTCGGTGGTGACAGTGAGGATGACACGGATCTTCTCTCCTTTGGAGAGAGGTGCGGCAGTCGCTAAGGTGGAATCACAACGTTCAAAACGGCGTTCTACTTTGAGGGCTTTGGTATGGAAGGCCTGTAATTGGTCAGTCGGAGCGTCGAAGGTCGTGATGATGGCACCCCATACCGGTGTGCCGGAGGTGTGACGAACGGTATAGCTGGTGACGGTGTCCGGCAGAACAAGGGTTTCCAATGTGGTATTCTCTTGTGTTTGTACGGTCGGCATGCCGTTCAACAGCGCATAAGTGACGTAGGCATTGAGCGAAGATTGTCCCCATTCGGTCGTGCGGTTATTAAGGATCAGCCATTGACGGAGGGCATCCAATTCCTGTGTCTGCGGGTCAATGCGCGAGAAGGCAAGCAGGAACGATGCTTGTAAATCCGCTTGTCTGTACCACCAATACCGGTCAGGCAGGTTGTTCCAATACATACCGTGGTCATGATCGATGGTAGCATACCGGCGTAAGCCGTTGATCAGCGAGAGAGCACGGTCATGTTGTCCGGCACGCTCGAAAGTAAGAGCCAGCAGCGGCCACGAGGTCAGATCGGATGTATTGAGACGGGCATACATGGAATCCAGTGTAGCGGAATAGATACGTTGCGCGTCTTCAGAGAAGGACTCTTGGAACATCGCTCTGACGTACGCATATGAGGCATAGTCAGAGTAGTCGGGCAAGGAGTCATGATGGGCTTCACGATACACATTCTCACGGCGAACAATCTCATTGTCAATATACCTGACGGCTTGGCGTTTGGTGTAATTCAGTTGGTTATCCAAAGCATCGGATTCTTGCAGTTCGCCTAAAAGAGACAGCACACGAAGGGTGAGGTAATACGACTCTGTACTACGGGCGTATTTGAGCCATGAGAAGGCTCCGTTAACGCGCTGGTATGCACGCAGTTTGGGGTTGAGCGACGATATATCCACAGGCGCGATAGAGGGCTGATTCTCAGCAAGTTTGTTCCGCAGCGAGAGGGCATAGTAATTGTGGATCATTTCTGTAACCGTGACTGCTGACGAGTCGATGACCTGCGGCAACTGAGCAGCTATATACGCTATAGGATCGTTGCATTGTATGAGTGTCACATGCCGGTTGGCGGCATTGACCGGAGAAGGCAGGGACAGGGTAAGCAGACTATCCGTAGCGTGCATGTAGAATGGCAGGTTTTCCGAAACGGGTTGTATAACCGGCAATACGGTTAAACGGCGTTGTTCTCCGTCCGAAGTGCCGTTGTCATCCTGTACTACGGCACGCACGATGATGTCATGGGATGCAGATGCCGTATAAGGGAAGAACAGCGTTTCAGAAGCGTTCGGCGCGACGGACAGGTCTTCGGCGAAGATAGCCATCAAAGAGTCGTTTTGTGCGTCGCGAATCTGCAATGAGACGTGCGTTCGACGGGTTGAGTCCGCCACATTACTGATGATGCAAGGTAGCGAGAGAGAATCTCCCTGACGCATGAAACGCGGCATCTGAAGGCGTACCATCAAGGTGCGACGCGCTATGAGCGTGCGGCTGAGGTAGTCGGAACGCCCGTTATCTGTCCAAGCCATCGCCTGCATAACCCATTCGGTATTATCCGAAGGAGTCAGGAAATGCACATGGATTTCACCTGCGGTGTCGGTGTGCAAGTGAGGCAGGTATAGTGAAAGCCGTGTGTCTCCTTGACGGAGGACAGGAAGGGTTTCCGGATGTTGTTCCGATGTCTCCGATGTCACTACACAGAAGGCCACATTTTCCTCTTCTTCCTCGGCAATACCGAGTGTTTCCACCTCTTTTATAGAGCCGACACCGCGAATTCGCGCTCCCTTCAATCCTCCATAGCCTGTAGTAATTACTTCACTGAGTACCTCCCGGTTTTCTTCCATGACGACATACATATTGCCGTACGCAGGGCAAGCGATCGGTTTCATACCGATGTAAGTAAAATTGAGGACGGCATTCGGGCTTACTACCATGCTGAAAAGCCCGTCATAGTCGCTAACAGTACCCCGCTTGGAATCCTGTTCCGTGATAGAAACACCGATAAGCGGTTCTCCTTGCGTATCAACCACTTTACCGCTAATGACCATCAGTCGGGAAGAATCCACGCGGTAGGGTTCATACAGGACAGGTCGCTGGTAGTACACGCCTTTCCCCATCGGAGGAACAATCGAGAGGAAACTCTGCAACCGAGGCCTATACTTGGGTTTCTCGAATGAAGTAAATGGTTCTTCCCATTTGGGCAGATACGGTTTTTTCCATAAGGATGACTGAATGGATTCCAAGGCTTTGTCCGTCATCGTCAACACCATGCTTCCTTGCAGCGGTTTTCCTTGTGCGTCTGTCAGGCGGAAAGTCCATGTCTCACGTGCGTCAGGAGTGAGGTAGTCGCGCATGGAGACGGGAACGATATGAAGTTCCGTTTGGTTGATTCCTTGCAGATGATGATGCCGTTCAAAGAAAGAACCATCTTCTCTGCAGGTCAAGAAACGCACATCGAGGTATTCGTCAGTCTTGTCGGGCAGCGTGAAGGTATATGCGTGCATGCCCGGTGTAAGGAGTTGCCATTGATGCGAAAGCAGTTTATTGCGCGATGACGTGACGCAATAGACCCACGAGGTACGTGGAACACCGAGACGGAGAGTGGCTTCTCTGCCGTTCACCGTCATACTATCTGCCGGTAACCATAGCAAGGAGTCCTGCGGTACTCCTGCAACATAAATCGGTTTCGGGCGTGTAGGGACCTCTCCTTGGATAGCGATAAGGATTTGTGCGTTTTGTCTCTCACCGTCACCGGAAATGACCGAAGCACGGACGAACATCTGATCAAAAACAGCGTAAGTAGCAACCATTTCCTCCGGAACGAGAATGCGGAATGAACCATCCATATCTGTAGTGATTGTATCCAGAGGCCGCGGAGAATTATGATAATATCTGCCAAAATCCACGTCTGCGATCACTGTTGCGCCTGCCAGCGGAGTACCGTTGGAACGCAGGGCTTTACCGGTGACGGGTTTGAGATGTTCCCTAGCCATTGTGCGGCATGAATCGTCAAAAGCGACGGAGAAAGACGGCAGGCGGTAGTCCTCCAAGCGAACGCTGACATAGGCCGCATAAGAATCATCCATGCGTGCATATATACTATAGACTCCCCGGCGCATGTCGTCCGTGAACGGAACGGCGAGCGTTGCCGTGGCATCATCATCTAACACAAGCGTGGTGTCCGTCCGTTTCCATTGCGGTCCGCTGATATATACTCTGACAGGTTTGTTTTTCGGCAAAGAATAACGGAACTTATGCCTTTTCTGTCCTATAAAAGCAATGTGCAGTGTATCTCCTGGACGGAAGATAGTAGCGTTAGGTAGCGCGATAAGCTCCGTATTGTTACTATTATCCGAAAAATATCTATTGCTTAAATCGGGATGATGGTACTTATCCTCACCGAGCGACAGGTGGTAAATGGGGAAATAGGATTTACGTTTGGAAATCCGGACTTCCCCGTTTTGGTTGGTGTAGCGTGCCAACTGTTTGTAAGGCTTCACTTTGACATGATGAAGCGGTTGTCCGGTATGGATGTCGGTAACAATGATCCATGGTTCGGGTCGTTTCATACTCCCCTCTTGCATCAGCAGACACCGCAGGTTGCTTATCGTGAGCGTGCGGAAATATATCTGCACAAAGGGAATACTGTCGATAGGTTCCTGTAATGTGTCTTCTGGTACACGCGCGTGAATAAAATAGGTACCGAAAGGCTGCGGTTTCATCTTGCATTGTTGATCCTGAAGACGGAAGATCAGCGGTGTGTCTGTGGTGACACGAAGCGAATCGACTTTCACCAACGGCGCACTCATCGAGCCTTTTTTAGGCATCTTATCCGGCAGGCGGTAGAGTTCAAAGATGATCTCGCGGGCATTGCAATTACTGAACGAGATGTTAATGGAGTCGGTGGTAGAAAGGAGCGAAGGATACGAGAAATCGATGTCTATTTGTTCACATAGATGCTTGCGGTGAAGGATATCCGCTGCAAAAGGCGAGTTCGGGAAAGAAGCCAGATACTCGCAGACATAGCGGTAGTATTGCTCGTTTTTATACCCATCCGTATGAGTCAGCACATATCCGCGTTCCCAATTATCCGGTAACGAGTTATACAGATCCAACAGCTTGTTGCCGTACGCGATATTGCGTCTGTTTAATGTGATGTACAGACATGGCAATGCAGATTCATCTTGTTCATGAAATGCCAGCCATGCTGATACTACGGAATCGCGGTCGGGCAGATAGCGGTTGTAGTACTCATCCGCGATGAGGTCGTAGAGTGTGGGCATCAATAGCATGCCGACTGTGTCGTCGGATACGATATTCAGTTCATTGTACCATTGTTCAATGGAGATGGAGCGTGTGAGCGAATCGTGTTGAATCGCCATCTTGAGAAATTCTTCGTGCTCCATGGTATTGGATAGATGATGCAGGGCACGGATATCCATGTCTTCTGCACGTGTTACCACTGCGGCAAGGAGCAATGATAGGAATAGAACTGAACGTTTCATAAGGCTATTGTTTCTATAAATCTCAATATTGTTTCACTTTTGCGGGTGTTGATCCATTCCCGAAACGCTGCAAAATTACAACATTTGGGGAATATTTGCAAGTAATTAAGCATAAGAATTTACTCCCATGGTTTAATTCGTTTGTAACGAGCTATTTCATCTCTTGCTTTGTCTTTACACCAGCCGATAGGAAATGAATATACTTCATCATTGTGTAAAATTATCTTCATATGGTTGATATCAGCCCTTAGCTCCCGAATTTCATACCAACTGACATCTATGTGGTGGCGCCCCAATTGCCATAAATGAATATGTTTGTTGTTTTCTTTGGGCATTTTTGCTGCATGATCTACGATTAGACGGTCTTTAGAGATTGTAATTCTTCCACCTAGATACGAGCCTGTCCAGCAGCTAATTAAAGTTCCAACAGATATCATAATGAATGAAAACAAAAGATAGACAACATTAATACTCATAAGAGTGCTAATCATCCACCATAAACACCAGATTCCCTCAAAAACTGCACTCGCAGCGACTAAAAATCCGAACCATGCTGCTCCGGGTCTATAAGATTTCGGCTCCTGAGATTTTTTGTCTTTCTTTTTGCTATTTTTCTTGAGTTTTTTTCTTAATAAGGGCGTAATGGCGAGGGCAATTGCCCCGCCGATTATGCCACC
>JBGUIU010000232.1:0-3965 GCA_045113275.1 Paludibacteraceae bacterium | reverse complement strand
TATGATGGAAACTGAAGCAGGAACGATAATAAAACGTTTCTCAAAGAAATAAGATGAATATCTAAAAATGAAAACTTCACTATTAGGGCAAAGAGGGTGTATCATCAGATACACCCTCTTTTGTATTTATTAAGCATCAAAGAGCAACTTAATAAGAGAGTTATCGGGGGAATTAAGAGTTAAGAATTAAACAATCATCATGGACAGTGCAAAAAAGGCTGAAGGGCTTGGATTAATCAGTGGTGTAATAAGCAGCAGAACCTTTCAAAGAAATGTACAGGAAGTATTATCCTGCATCAGAATAACTGAGTTATTTCCTATACTCGTCGTTTGATATGACTTTGGGGAGTGAACCTCTCTCGAATTTTTACATCATTCATCTCACCATTGTCAATTTTTTTATACCTTTGAATGTCAAATAAATTTTTTATTTACGAAACAGACAGTAAGAAATTTTAAATAGTAACATACAGCATTAGCTATTATTCTTGTCCAAATCAAAAGCCTGCAAACTGATGATTTAGAATTATCGGATAAACGCTAATCCACGGGAAGCCATGCGCTCTCGTATCACTTGCTTAGAGTTAATGCTCATGCCGTTAAGGTGTGGGCTAATCTAGCAAGTGAGCGGAGTTCTTGCAGGCTCTCCGTGGACAAGATGGAAAGGCTCACACCTTTCTTTTGCCCGATAGTGAGATTGATAGTGATGCGCAAACTATCAATCGACAATATGGCAAAGAAAAGTTTTAGAGAAGCTAAAGTTGCTAAGAAAGATGAATTTTATACGCAACTTGTTGATATTGAGAACGAACTAAAACATTACAAGGAGCATTTCAAAGATAAAACTGTGCTATGCAATTGTGACGACCCTCGCGTAAGTAATTTCTTTCACTATTTCAGCTATAATTTCGAACAGCTGGGCTTGAAGAAATTAATCACCACCTGTTACAAAAGCCAAGAGCGAGATTTGTTTAGTCAAAACGATTCGGAACGTGCCATTTGGCTCGAATACACTGGTGACCACAATGGCAACCATACGCCTGATCCAGAGGAGATTGGCATCAATTACTTGAAAGGAGATGGAGACTTCCGCTCCCCTGAATGCATCGAACTACTAAAAGAGGCTGATATTGTCGTAACTAACCCACCATTTTCACTTTTTAGAGAATATGTGGCACAATTGATAAGATACAATAAAAAATTCATAATTGTTGGTCACCAAAACGCCATTACATATAAAGAAATATTTCCTTTGATTAAAGAGAACAAAATATGGTTAGGCTATGGATTTAAAGGTGGTGCTGGTCACTTTATTAGCAAATACGAAGATACTGCTACCGCAGGTGATCATAGGAAAGGTATGATTAGAGTATCAGGTGTAAATTGGTTCACCAATTTCGAAATAAAGAAAAGACATGAAGATTTGATTCTCTACAAATCATATACATCAGAAGAATATCCCACATATGACAATTATGATGCCATTAATATTAACAAAACATCTGACATACCTATGGATTTCGATGGTGTGATGGGTGTACCTATCACTTTTTTAGACAAATATAATCCAGAACAATTTGAAATTATAACACTAGGAATTGGAGAAGGGAATTTTACTCCTACAAAAAAATATCAAAAATTCAGGGATCCATTAACTAAAGAATTTATTTCTGACAAAAGAGATTTTTTGTTATATATAAAAAATCCCAATGGGAAATATTTAACCTCTGAAAATTATAGAGTTGACAAATGCTACGCCCGTATCCTCATCCGTCGTCGTCAGCCAAACAAAAAAGAATACCCACTATTCGACCAACAACCTAACATGGCGGCAGAAGGTACGAAAGAGTATGGGAAGGAATAAAAAACATAACATAATAAACATAGAATCATGAAAAGAACAATTTTTTATACAATGCTTTGCATTGTGATTGTAGGATTAACATCCTGTCAGCAACACGTCCTAACAGAAGAAGAGGCCAAAAGTGCAGTGTTTAACGGAGAACAAGAACGATTACCTTTTGTTATACAACAACTCTCGGATGTGGAATCTATTAAGATTGATAGTATGCGCATTCATGTGAAAGATGAACCGATGAGCGGTTTTTTATACACAACATGGACATACAATGTTACAACATCTTATTATCCCCAAAAAAATGTACAGAAAAGAGAAAAAAGCATTATTGTGCCAATTAATAATATTCGACAAAGTGAAAGTCATGAAGGATATATTGAGTGGCAGTCGGATTGGGATGATGCATACAATGCTATTAGGTCTGATATTCTCAACAGTATAAATGAGACAAGCAATGAAAGCATTGAAAAGAATATTAGTGAGATAGATAATATCATGGGAGAAGTCGATAATCTTATTAAAGATATACGATAACCATTTGTCTTATTCGAACTTATAATGATATTATTCCTAAAAATTATAAAATCAGAATAAAACAGTTCATATTATGGAAATAAAATTGCATAAAATCACAGTCCGTGACCTGACAAAGGGTTATGCAGACAATGCGGAGCAAGGAGTAAAGGCGTATGGTGGTAAGTTAGATGTGCGTCCGCCCTACCAGCGAGAGTTTGTCTATGGCGAGAAACAACGCAACGCCGTCATCGACACCCTCACGCAAGGGTTTCCCCTCAATGTGATGTATTGGGCAACACGTGATGATGGCACGTTCGAGATCATCGATGGACAACAACGTACCATTTCCATCTGCCAATATGTGAACAGTGACTTCGCTTATCTCTTCAAATACTTTCACAACCTACAAAACGATGAGAAGGAGCAAATTCTCAACTATGAGTTACAGGTTTACATCTGTAGTGGTACTGACAGCGAGAAACTCAAATGGTTCGAGACCATCAACATCGCAGGTGAGAAACTGACCGAGCAAGAGCTTCGCAATGCGGTCTATGCTGGCAGTTGGGTGAGTGATGCGAAGCGCTATTTCAGCAAAAACAATTGTGCCGCCTATGGGTTGGCGAGCAAGTACGTGAGCGGTTCACCCATCCGACAAGACTACCTCGAAACCGCTATTCGATGGATCTCCAAAGGTAACATCGAGGTCTATATGGGCAACCACCAACACGACCCTAACGCAGTCGCACTCTGGAATCACTTCAGCAGTGTCATCAACTGGGTGAAGGCCATCTTTCCAAAATACCGCAAGGAAATGAAAGGTGTAGATTGGGGAACCTTGTACGAAAAGTACCATGAGAAAGCATTGGATGCTGCCGCATTGGAAACGGAAGTGACAAAATTGATGATGGATAGTGACGTGCAGAAAAAGCCTGGCATCTACCCCTACGTGCTAGATAGAGACGAGCATCACTTAGGCATCCGAGCATTCGATGACAATACGAAACGAGAGGTCTATGAACGTCAGCAAGGCATCTGCAAAATCTGTGGAAAACACTTCGAGATAGAGCAAATGGAAGCCGACCACATCACCCCATGGAAAGAGGGAGGTCGCACCATTGCCGAGAATTGCCAGATGTTGTGCAGGGAGTGTAATAGGAGGAAGAGCGACAAGTGATAAAATAGCCGTCACGCATTCATGATGCAGGGAGTGTAATAGAAGAAAAGGAGAATATTGACTAATACATAAAAAAAAGCGACTCCCCTATCCGAGAGTCGCTTCAATATTTATCAATTCAGTAATTTATTATTTATCTGGACTAGCGATCACCAATGCCTCCCATGCAACAATCTTCTTAAGCTGATCATCTGTAGCACGAGTCATTGTCATAGTCTCCGTATGACCATCTGCTTCAACTGTAATGGTCATTATGTTACCAGAAATTGAGTATATACCTAAAATTAAAAAAAGAAAGAGTCCCCCCGGCGTTGAACCGGAAGGACTCTGTAAAAAAGGGCAGCTACCTACTCTCCCACTGGTGTGCAGTACCATCGGCGATGGCGGGCTTAACTTCTCTGTTCGGAATGGGAAGAG
>JBGUIU010000231.1:0-24430 GCA_045113275.1 Paludibacteraceae bacterium | reverse complement strand
TCTTCACATCCACATCCCTCGTCATGACAATGACAACAGTGTTCCTCATCATGAGTGTGTTCTTCTGAAGATGAACATTCCGGTTCCCCTGATGCGAACCAATTCACCATAGAGCCTCCAAAAATAGCTGTAATGAAGGCTGCGATGGGACGAATGATGGCAAATGCCCATCCCATAAGACTATAGGTGGCAATAATGGAATCTACTCCTGTTTGTGGTGTGGAGATTAAAAAAGATGTAACTGCCCCCTTGGATGCTCCCTCTTTACGAATGGACATAGCAGTTGGGATAACACCACAGGAACATAGAGGCAGTGGTATGCCGAACAATGCCGCACGAAAAACGGATCCAAAAGAGTTATCTGCAAGATACTTAGTGTAAAATCGTCCAGGGATGAATGCATGCATTAATCCTGCGAGTAGGAATCCCAACAATAGATATGGGGACATCTCATTCATTAAATGTAAAATCTCTCTCATAATTTTCCTTTTTTATGTAAGCCAAAATTATGCTCTATTTTCTGCAACTAGGTTGCAAATGTTTTCCCCAAGATTCGTATTATTGAAACAGCTGATTATTAAGTTGTTGATTATCTCTTAATAAAGAGGAATTTATCTTTTTTGTTAGGTAGAACAGCGATATATATGCCATTCTGGTGTAATGCATCTGCTGGTATCTTATTCCCTCTCAGATCATAAAATTGGACATTCTCAAGCGACAAAATAGCTTCATCGCATAGAATCTCGTTTGATGCAACGACATTGTAAGGCTCAAAATCTATCCAATCTACATTCACATAGCTACCTACGATAACAAGCTTCAAAGTATGTTTTCCTTTCTCCAAATGAGCTGTGGTTAATTGGATCTCTTCATATACACTCCAATCATCAGATGTTTTTAAGATAGTGTATTCGTCCGTTATTTTTTTATCATCGACATAGAGTTGGAATCCATCTAATTCTCCTCCATTGGATACATAGGCTGATACAATATAGTTATTTGTTTTTTCTACATTGATGGTATATTCCAACCATTCTCCTTTCTCTGTATAACCGATGGCATATCCATTCTCTGTTTTAACAATATCCACACAATCGTTTCTGTATTCACCGCCATTATTTTCCACGTCCATATCATTATATGAGAATCCTTGTCCGGCTTCATCATAATTTTCTGCTTCGATGATTCCTGGTATAGTGGCAACTATGTTCTGATACGGTTTCTGAGGAATGTCTAATGCAGTCATTGTGATACGATAGGCATACAATTCACTTTCGACCTCTACTGGAATGGTAATGTGCGATTCGGTGATAACCATTTCTTTTTCATATATCAGATCAGTTGAATTGACAGGGAGGTCTTTATCTTTCCATGTGACGCGTTCTAGTTTCACATTGATTGTCCCTTGTAAGAAATTGGGTAATTCAGGGAAGACAACATCAACATCTCCTACATAGTTTCCTCCCAGTATAATACTTGCGGTGTTGGTTTTCTTATCTACAGAGGCAAAACCATCTAATCCGTCACTTTTATCATTTGGAGGTGTCACCATGGCCATATAGCCTGACATCTCTCCATACCATTTATAGAGCCACCATCCGCCTCCTCGTTCGTTTTTCTCTGTTAGTAGGCTACCCATGCGACCTGGCAGTCCAGGGAACCACCACGATATTGTTGCACTCTCCACATTGTTTCGTTCAAATTTGGCAATAAAAGGGACGCAATAACCAGGACACCCTTCATATTTCCGTTTATCATAATCCGAACTTGCACTGTACTCATTGATACAAAGTGGGAGATCTGGTATCTTGAGTTCTTTTTCCAGTTTTCGGAGATCTTCTACAGCTTGAATGAATCCACCACTTCCCCACTGATGCCAGCAAATTAAATCGGGTAGACAGTTATTATCTCGACAAAGAGTCAAGAAATCGCTAAACATATTTCTACTATAGAAAGAGGTTGCAGGGCCTACAATTTTTGTATCTGGGACATACTTACGAATAAGCTGATATGTTGGTTCCCATACGGTTTTGAAGAAATCACCGTTGGAGTCATCCCAAGTCTCGTTCAATTCATTCCATATCACGTAACTATCTATGTTTTTCAATCCGGAGTTTTTGTGTCTTTTTAAAACTTCCTCGATGTTTTTTAACCATATGTCTTGTCCTGGCCATTGGTAAGGCCAGTTGGGGAGTAGGTCAGCCAATAGTATTTGCACTTTGCCGGTTGTCCCTTCCAGTCTCTCCGCTACAATAAAAGCATCACCAAAATCATGTTGGTTTCCGGGTTTTCCAGACGGGGGTTGACAAAAGACATTGGGTTTCAATGGAGCTACTAACTCATTCACATCAGCAGGCAGGGTTTCGGTCATTCCATAAAGGGAACCTGAAGCGCAATGTGTAGCAGGACGAACAGCATGGTTCAACTCAACTGTCAGTGTTTCAGCTGGAAAGACATCAGACGAGAAGGAACCTGTTAGCAGGACAACTAATGCCAATATTTTAACGTAACTGTTCATGGTAAATAGAGTTTAGTGCTACAATATCGATAATTGGACAGTCAAATATAGAAAAAAACTCTATTGATACAAGTAAGTTTTCTAAAAAATCTTCGATATTTGTTTAGTGATTTCATTTAACCAAACGATAATCCTCCATCCTAAGTGGGGGGTATGGGTAATAGAAAACATTCATACTGCTGTGTCAAGATAGCCACTCATAATTGACATGATTGATAATGTAAAAATCAAATAGGCTATTAAATGTAACAGAAAGTGATATGAAGGACTGTTTTAGTCAATTTGAAAGTTATTATAGATAAGTATTTGAAGTATGAGCCGATTAACTAGTTGTGTATTTACATTAGTGTTTTTGTGTCTATTAGTATCTAATTGTGATAAGTATGTTGAAAAGGATTATTTTGTCGATAATAGACCAGATGTTGACTTTATAATTAGAAATGACACAAAACATTCTATTTTGATTGTGGTGAAAGATAATTATGAGAAAGGGAAATTTTATGAACTGACGATTGATTATCAAGATAGTATTCTTAGAAGTACCAAGGGAGTCCCTTTTTGGGGCAATATTTATGTTGTTATTGATGATACGATTAAGTTCCAATGTGATACGGTCAACTGGAATTATAATTTGGAGTCTCCATCTTCCTATGACACTATAGAAGTCGGTGACAACTATTATAAAATGCATTATGTGATAGATGAGGATTTTTACGAATATGCTAAATCCCACGCATATAAAGAGTAGATGTTATTATCCCTTTAGTTCGATTTTGATTTCAAAGTCATTCACTGTGAAGTCAGGAGAGATACCTCCTATTCTGAAATGATCTGAAGTTGTTTCACAATATACGTATTTGCGACCTTCGTATTCGGTTATAACAGACCCCATGGAATTTTGAAGTAGAGCTTTCCAACGTTCGTTGAATTCTATGCAGATAGCCGCGTGTTGTATCTTATAAGAGATAAGAAACAATACATCGTATCCCATAAGATGAAAAAGCGTAGCAGCTAAAAAGGATTTGCAGTCGCAGTCTCCATGTCTGTCGTAAAGTGTTTCGTCTGGGAAGCGAATATATTCTTTCGGATGTTGAATCTCAGCACAATCTTGATCATAGTTGTATTTCACATTGGGTTCTTGTACGAAATCCAAAACGAATTGGAGCTTGTCAAGTTCTCCGATATTGTTACGACTACATTCTTTGTTGATATATTTTACGATTTCTGCAACATGTAACAGTGTACGAGGATGGTTCAACATGTAAAAGTACATGTTACGTAAATTGGTGGTGGTGTCCAGGTTATTGACATTGTTGAACGTCGCAAACGGATTATTCATTCGTTGCTCATTTATCTCTTCTGGATTGAATCGTAGTGTTAAATGTCCTTTTAGTTTGCTTTTCTTGGCTGAATCTAACTTCCAACTATATGTGATGCTCACTGTTTCGTTATTATCATAACTTATTAATGATTTTGCCTCCTTTATTTTTTTGTTTTTAGATAAAAGAAGTTTGATGAGTAATATAATAACGGCGAATTGAATGACGATAACGACTTCCATGGAATGAGAGTGTTGGAATGATTAATGTGAATAGTAGTATATAATGGATTGTAATATTTTACGATTAAACTGCTACAGTACCTGCAATATGAGGGTGTGGATCGTATCCCTCTAATGTGAAATCCTCGTAATCGAACGAGAAGATATCCTTTTTATCAGGATTGATCTTCATGATTGGTAATGGACGTGGTGTTCGTGTTAATTGCAGTTTGACCTGTTCCAAGTGGTTTTTATAGATATGTGCATCTCCAAGTGTATGAACAAACTCACCTGGCTTTAGTCCTGTGACTTGTGCAACCATCAATAACAACAGAGCATACGAGGCAATATTAAATGGAACACCTAAAAAGATATCAGCGCTTCGTTGATACAATTGCAAACTCAGTTTTCCATTCGCAACATAAAACTGAAACAATGTGTGACATGGCGGAAGAGCCATCTTTTCTACCTCAGCAACATTCCACGCTGAAACAATCAATCGTCTTGAATCAGGATTCTTCCGGATCATTTCAACAACATTGCTAATTTGATCAATAGTCCCCCCATTATAATCTGGCCAAGATCGCCATTGATGTCCATATACAGGTCCTAATTCACCTTTTTCATCGGCCCATTCATTCCATATTCTAACACCATGATCTTGTAAATATTTTACATTCGTGTCACCTTGTAAGAACCATAGTAACTCATAAATGATTGACTTCAGATGTAGCTTCTTCGTTGTTAAAAGAGGAAACCCGTCTTCTAAATTGAAACGCATTTGATGACCGAACACACTAATCGTTCCTGTCCCTGTTCGGTCTTCTTTGGAAGCACCTTCTGTGAGAACCCTGTTGAGTAAATCTAGATATTGTTTCATATTGCTTATTCGTCGTTATTTTTTACAAAGGTAGTAATAAAAAATTTACAATAGGCAAGCTTCGTCATGCAAGTCACACTGAATTCTTTCAATGTATAGATTTAGCTCACTCTCCGTGGATATTTTTCTTTTTGATTGATGAGATGTTTATACAATCTCTTAGGAGGGATGGAGACACAAAAAAAGCAAGAACCTGCGTACTTGCTGGGTTCTTGCCTTTCCCTTTTTTCTAATTTTATTTTGTTACAACAACTCTGTAGCTTTTTCCTCCTCCGTTTGGACGAACGATATAAACACCACTATTGCCCACTGCTTGTTCTGTCATAATCTGCAGATTTGAGGTATATCGTGTTTCAAATTGGGTTACGATTCTACCCATCATGTCGTAAACCATATATAAAGAAGGGGTAGCCTCCTCTTCTTGGTTTAGTTCTTTTACTTTCGTAATATCATGTTCAGCATCTCCTGAATAGATATCTGATGGATAAGGCACTGGTGTGTCATCAATATCCAAATTGCTGAATCCTAAGTTAGCCAGACGTGTAGGATCATTCAATCGTTCATGGATAGGGGATAATCTGAACTTATGTTTGTAGGTGTTCTTAGCAAAGAGCATGTAGTCATCCATAGGGGTTGCTCCCCAACTGTTAACACCACCTAATCCCATCTGATGAAGATCCACACGCAATGTGATATCATCGTCTCTCTTCAGATCCCAAGGAAGTTTCACATTGGTGAGTTGTTCTGGAGTATAGTGCTGTGCACTGAACTCCATATAAGGTGAACCTACCACCAAGAGTCCTCGACCCTCTTCATTGGTTAAGGCCGCCCATTTCACATCGGTACGTTGTCCGGTTTCGCCTATCTCCATATACGGAATGGTCATTGAGTCGGCAGTTGTGGCGAAAACACCCATGAAGCTACTACGATTACGACCGATATAGTTTTCGTGAGGGCCACGACCAAACCAACGAACTTTTTCAAACTCGCCTGGTACCGTAATCAATGTACCCACATTTGGTAATTCAGATTTTGAATTATCTGGATAGAGTGTATAATCGACTAAGATATCTCCGCTTCCGTAGATGGTATATGTCAGAGCCATTCTGGAAGAGCCAGCCTCAGGGAAATCGATTTGGAAAGAGACCTGTGTTTCTTTTTCCGAGACTTCCTTTATCTCACAATTTTTAATGGATCGTTTAGCACCTGCATATCTCCATGCTCCACATCGGGATTCCATGTTGTTTCCTTTATCATTATCGATAGGGGCACGCCAGAAATTAGGTACAGGACCGTCCTTTATAAGTGTCTGTCCATCCATCAGATATTGTTTGATAACACCTGATGTTTGATCGATGGTTACAGAAAAATCTTTTCCCTCGATGGTCACTTCATTATATCCTTTCTTCACGGTTTGACTCTCCAAAGAACTGATGTCAATGCGAGGGGTCTTCCCTTCTCCTAAGTTCAATAGGAATTGATCTCCGGCAATACTATATCCAGCATCTGCCCACAATGTATTTTCTTTCAATCGGAAATCTAAATCCAGATGATAAATAGAGCCATCTTTGACCTCTATTTTAGGCAGGTCAAGTACAACCTCTTTCTTACCTAATGGTTCGATATTAAGTGCGGACGGGTCTAATTTGCCCGATTCAATCTTCTTGCCATCTTCTCGAATGATCCAATAGCCTTCTGCAACATCAGCAATATTGACAAAATTAAAGCGACTTTCGATAGATACAACGCCTTTTGATGCGTTGACATTCTTTACGAGTATATTACGATACTGATATTTCACTTCCCAAATCTCTGGTTGAAGTGTTCTATCTGGGAAGACCAATCCATTGGCACAGAAGTTATCGTCATTTCGTTTTGCATCACCAAATAAACCACCGAAGTTGAAGTAGTTTGAATCACCTCGACGTAATCCTTGGTCGATAAAGTCCCAAATGAACCCACCGAATGAGCGAGGGTTGGCATAGAAGGCATCCATATATTCTTGGAGGTCACCTACACTGTTTCCCATGGCATGTTCGTATTCGCAAAGCATGATGGGTTTATTGTTGTTATTATATCCATAGATGGCTCCCGGACCGAAATACATCCAACTGTTCACATCGGCGTTATCCCAGTCTCCTTCATAATGTACAGGTCGTGTAGGATCGGCATAATGTGCTTGATCCAATTCGGAACGGAACACGTTTCCGTTTCCTGCTTCATTTCCTAGGGACCAGAGACATACGCAGGCATGATTCTTGTCTCGTTGCACCATGGAATTCATTCGCTCTACACAGGCACTACGCCAGTTATCATCGTTCTTAGGCAATTTGTCGTTAGCTCCATGTGACTCAACATTGGCTTCATCGATAACATAGATACCGTATTGGTCACAAATATCGTACATACGTGGATCATTAGGGTAGTGGGACATACGCAAGGCGTTGATGTTGAATCGTTTCATCAATTTCACATCTTCTACCATGCGCTCATAAGAGATAACTCGACCATGGTCAGGATCTATCTCATGACGATCCACACCTCTGAATTTTATGGGTTGACCATTGATGAGGAACCTTGTTATACCATCAGATCCTTTCTTTAATTCCACTTTTCGGAATCCTACTTTGTTACTCTCTATTTGAAGTGTCTCGCCACTTTTATCTTTTAGTACCATCACGACAGAATACAGGTCTGGTGTCTCTGCCGACCATCGTTTAGGTGCCTTAACGGGTACCTTGAAACTTGTACTTACTTCCCCATCAGGTTTTATTTCATCCAATGCGTTGGTGATAGGATCAAATACGGCTTTCCCTTCTGCATCATATAGACATAGTTCAAGATTATATCCATCGACACTTGTTTCACCGAAATTATCCACCCATACATTTGCATTTAAGATACCATCGATGTAGTTATCATCCAATGTAGGATTGAGTTGAAAATCTTGTATATGAGCTTTCGGTGTTGCATAAAGATATACGTCACGGAAGATACCGGCTAGACGGATGAAGTCTTGATCTTCTAACCAACTTCCGTCACACCAACGGAATACTTGCACGGCGATGTTATTTTCTCCCTGTTTTAGTTTATCCGTTACATCAAACTCATGGTCGGTGAAAGAGTTTTCACTGTATCCTACATACTGACCATTCACCCAAACATAATAGGCTGATTCAACACCTTCGAAATGAAGACGGATGCGTTTCCCGTTCCACTTCTCTGGGATGCTAAAGGTACGTTTATAATGACCAACCGGATTGTAGGTAGTAGGTGCTTCTGGGGCAGAGATCCACCAGTCATCAGCCCATGGATACATCACATTTGTATAGATAGGATAGTCATAACCTTGTACCTGCCATGAGCCAGGCACACGTATCTCTTTCCATCCAGATATATCAAAGTTGTTTTCTTGAAATGAGTTCAATCGTTCGCTTGGCTTGCTTACCCAATAAAATTTCCATGTGCCAGATAGTGTCTGGTACCACTCAGAGCCTCGTCGATTTCCTTCTATTGCTTCTTTTACGGAACTATATGGCATTGATGTGACATGAGGTTTCAGTGCATTTACTCCGAAAATAGTGGGTTTGCCATTCCATTCATTGTTTTGCGCCTGCCCTTCTGTTGTGTAGGTCAATAAGGCTGAGAAGATGAATAATAGAGTATGTATGTGGTTACGTTTCATATATGTATAATTTTATTTGGTTTGTATGTGTTTGATGATCGTGCCATCTGTATTTTTGATGAAATAAAGTCCTTGAGGGATATTCTCCTTTTCAAGTAATTTTGAAATAGATGTAGGGGAATCACCTTTCTTGATATCAATGTAACCGACCAATACACCGCCAATGTTGTAAATTGGTAGTTTGCGAGGCGTCATATCAGAGAGAAGCGTACTTACAGAAGAAAATTCACCATCAGGCTTAATAAACTCAATCCAATCGATGTTGCCATAACTACCTGTGATATAGACTCTAAGAACATGTTCGCCCGCTTCAATGTATTGTGTTTCTCCATCAATCGTACTATAAGTGTTCCAATCCTCTCCTTGTGGAATCTCCATTGTATCAGAAACAATGGTTCCATCAATCAATAGATGGAAGCTTGCATGTTCCAATCCAGATGATACTCTCGCTCGGAATTTATATGTACTACTTTCTTTGACAGTAATCATATATTCCACCCATTCTCCTGTGGCCGTATAGCCTAACGCATACCCTTCGGTGGTATTTTCATCGCCCAACCTGACGATATCCACACCATCTTCACGGTAAGATTCTCCTTCGTTGATGAAATCATTGTCATGGAAGGAGACGCTCTCTCCACCATAGTCATAGTCTTCCAACTGGATGATACCAGGGATTGTTTGTTCTTTATATGGCTCTTGAGGGACAATCTCTGAAAAATCTGGCAAGATTGATATCGTAACAGAGAAGATGCCCTGATAGTCTTTTTCAATTCCTGCGTTGTTGATGACGTTTTGGGAATGTCCGTTATTGTCATGACAGTAGTTTGTGCCTGCATTGTTCGCTGCATTACCGCCAGGTGCTCGATCATAAACGTTGTAAGCGACTTCGAAACCACTGGAACCTTCATCCAAATAGATCGGTAGAACCCAATAGTCAGCCCATTCTGAAGCAGATATGTCCGTAATATAGTTATTAAGGATCTGGCCGTTTTGCCCTTGATTAGACAAGGTGTAGATAGGTCCGCAGTCTGCCAATAATTGAGAGACATGGTGTATCTTGTTCCAATTGATATGATTATTGTTCATAGCAGTGGTAGCCGTTGTCCATCCAAAGCCGACAGAGATGCCGGAGTAGTTCATATAGGCCAATTCATTATGTTCAATGACAATATCTCTTGGGTAGCCTGCTCCGATGCCGACAGATCCTTGTGATTCGGTTGTGACGTGATGAATATAGTTGTTTTTTATTGTGTCTCGTGTACAGATCTCTTCACGGTCGGTTGGATTGTACGGAATGTGTATTTCAGTTTTTTCGTCTTGAGAAAATTTACCAATCATGATACCAGCAGCACCCAAGTCGGTGAAGATATTCCCTTGTATCATGTCGTCGTTTGTACCAGAAACAAAGTCTAAGCCAGTCATAGCCATTTGAGCGAATATGTTTTTCTCAATACGGATATGATGAGCGTTTTCGACTAAGAATCCAGCGGCAGGACGTTTCAGTAAGAACTGATTACTGCTCAATGGATATCCTGGATGTTCATCTAACACATCAAGATGATACATACCCGCCTGCAGGTCCATGTATCCTTTTTCGCTTGGTAAGGTGAAGTTTGTGTGTGCGAATGTGATGCCTTCGAACGATACATACCCCACTTTGTTGGAAGTATTCTCTCCTTGGATCGATACCAATGTCTCCAACCGAGGTGCAACAACCAGACTCTTTGACATATCTTCTCCTTCGCGAGCTTTGTAATATAGAATATTTTCTGCCTCATCCAGATACCATTCGCCTTCCTGATCAATAAATTCGTAGGCATTCTCAAAATAGAAACATTGCTGTCTAGGAGGATTACTCATAAATGCAGTACCCAACATTGGATATTTGCGTCGCCAGATCATGGTGTGTTCGGGCTCCTGTACCGTGATCTTACTGATATTTCCATTGTTTGTGATTTCGTTTATACGTAGGATAGATTCAGCCCATGCAATCATGAGATGGATCTCTACCTTTTTTAGTTGTTTCCAGTTGCCTACCTGATTACTATAAACGTCGAATTTCTTGCCAAAGGTATCTACCTTGGCCAATCGGAAGAAGTTATGATCACCGTTGTCTTTTAGGTTAGGGTGACGGGCACGGATAGCTTTCTTCCCATTCACGTAGAGTTGTCGGAAGCGAGCCTCAACATTCGGTGCTGCCCAGATATTATTCTTCTCATCGTAGAGTGTCCATCCATCGATAGGGATACCGCCCGTTACCAATGGTGTCTCTCCTGGGTAGTTCCTGTATCGAACATAGTGTCCGTTTTTACCTCCATCCGAATTGTCCAAAGAAAGAGTATTGGCAAGTTGGTAAGTACCACCTCGAAGACATACAACTACATCGCCAGTCATGTTGCCATTGATCTCTCTGACAGCTTTCTGTGCCTTGAATAGCGTTTTAAAAGGAGCTTCAAAAGACCCGTCATTATTATCATTACCTATAGGTGCGACATAAAAGGTCTTTTGGTTTCCTGTCTCATCGTACTGATTCGTCTCCCCTTGAGCGAAGCTGATGGAGGGAGCGACTAACAAGCAACATAGTCCCCATAAGTGCTTTGTTAGATTCATTAATAGTGGGAAATTTACTTTTGCATTCATCATTTTGGTTTTCATGGTTGTTGAATTTTTAAAGTATGGTTTTTATATCGTCGAAACGTTGATAGTTATTTTTTTAGAAATCGAATGGGTTCCTTTTTGCTTGGAATCACAGCTATATATACTTTATTTCGCTGCAGATCCATGGCATTTATTGGGCAACCATTGAGATCATAGAATTTTGCTGTTTGAAGTAAACGGATATCATCGTCAGTATATATCTTATTAAGGCCAGTCATACTGTGAGGTTCGAATTTCAGCCAATCAATATTAATATAGTTCCCAACGATTTGTAACTTCAAGATATGTTCTCCCTTTTCCATATAGACCGTTCCTATGGGTATTTCGTTATAGACACTCCAGTCTTCGGATACTTGAGGAATTGTATAGGATTCGGTAAATTGTTTATTGTCAAGAAACAAGTTAAAGCCATCTAGTTCAGCACTATTTGATATATATGCAGATACATCATATTCATTGGATTCCTCCACATTAACAGTATATTCTACCCATTCATCTTTCTCGGTATAGCCGATGGCATAGCCGTTTTCTGCTTTTACGATATCTACTCCTTCATCCGCACGGAAGTTGCCGTTTCCTCTATTCTCTGTTTCATTGTCGTAGTAGGAGAAACCTTGTCCAGCCTCATCGTAGTTTTCAACTTCGATGGTTCCTGGAATTACTGCCACATTGTTCTTATATGGTTTTTGTGCTACATTCAAAGGAGTAAGGTATACGCGGTAACCATATAACTCACTTTCGATCTTAACAGAAACGGTAAGAGAGCCTCCATTGGCTGACATAGTTGTCTCAGATATCAAGTCGGTTGAGTTAACAGGTGTATTGATACTTTGCCATGTAACACGTTCAACCTTTACTTTTACTCCGCCGCTTAAGAAATCAGGTAACTTCTGAAAGACAACATCTACAGTGCCTACTGATTTTCCTCCTAAAACTAAGCTGGCGCAGTTGTGTTTTCTATCTACTGAAGCAAACCCATCGACTCCTTCACTTCTGTCATTAGGAGGCGTAACTCTGGCCATATATCCTTCCATTTCGCCATACCATTTGTATAGCCACCAACCGCCACCTTTCTGACCATTATCAGTAAGCAAGCTACCCAAACGACCTGGATGAGGGACATGCCACCATGAGATAGTAGCACTCTCTACATTATATCGTTCAAATTTGGCGATGAAAGGAACAGAATAACCTGGACATCCTTCATATTTTTGTTTATCAGAATCTGATCCTGCACAATACTCATTGATACAATATGGACGTTCAGGAATACCTAACTCATTTTGCAACTTGCGTACACTGTTCACAGCATCCACAAAGCCTCCACTTCCCCATTGGTGCCAGCATATCAAATCAGGCAAACAGTTATTAGCTTTACAGAATTCCAAGAATGATCTCATTCTTGATTCATTGTAATAAGACATACATGGGCCTACGATTCTAGTGTTAGGATCTAGTTTACGTAATAATTCGTAAGTTGGTTTCCATACTGTTGTATTAATATCTCCATTCGATTTGTCCCATGTTCCATCTGGTTCGTTCCAAATCACATAACTATGGATGTTTTCGACTCCCTCAGAGTAACGTCTCTTGACTTGTTTCTCCACTGCGCTCAGCCATGTTGACTGTCCGGGCCATTTATAAGGCCAATAGGGCAGTAAGTCTGGTAATGTGATTTGTACTTGAGCAGTTGTGTTCTGCAGCCTTTTGGCAACAATATACCCATCACCAAAAGGGTGTTGATTGTTAGAACCTCCTTGTGGGGGTTGACAGAACATGTGAGGCTTCAAAGGCACCACCAATGAATTAATATCAGAGGGTTCTGTCTCGGTTATTCCATACAAGGAACCTGATGCGCAATGAGTAACAGGTCGAATGCTATCGGTTAAATCTACTTTTAATGTTTCAGCAGAAAAGGCTTGCCCCGATAACATATAAACGCATAATGCTAACCATATTGTTTTTCGTGTTTCCATTTCGTTTTAAATTTTGTATTATTCTGATGCAAATAAAAGGTCAGTCTAATTGTGCGAATAGAAAAAAAAGGTCTAAAAAGGGGATTTTTGTTGCATCAGCCTTGATTTTAATAGGTTATACTTCTCATAGAGCATTTATGATTACAAAAAATATACTCTTCTTTGGTGCACATAAAACATATTTTCTAACAAAAGAATATCTTTGCATACACAAGATGGACTGCTTTTTAATTTTTGATAGTTGATACCATCTGATATTTTGTCAAACCTATATGTGTAATATGACTAACAAAGAAGAGTATAAACTTTTTTGTGAACAACATCCTGAAATGCCGCTCTCTGCGCAATACTGGTGGATGGATATTCTTTGCAAGAACAAAGAGTGGGATGTCATTATCATACGGAATGATCAGCACGAGATTATAGCGACCCTTCCATACTTACTTGTACGAAAGATGGGGATGAAAATCATCTTACAACCAACCCTTTCACAAACAAATGGTATATGGTTTGCCAATCCAGATAGATTATCAGAAGAAGAAAAACAGAAGATCTGTTCGGATATTCTTTATCAGTTAAAACAGCTTCACCTTCAGTGGTATTGCCAATTCTATGATTATCGATTTGAGACAACAGCGCCATTCGAATCTGCTGGGTATCAGGTAACCCAGCGTCGAACCTATGTCATTGAGGATTTAACTGATTTAGATCAGCTCTTTCGAAGTTTTACTTCTTCAAAACAGAGACATATTCGGAAGGCTTATCGAAACGGGTTGAAGGTGGACTGGGATATGTCGGCCACCGCTTTTTATACCTTTCATACTCAATCATTGCTTCAACGGGGAAAAGAGAATCACAACGCTCAAGAGGTGGAAGTGCTCTTATGCGAAGAGGCTATAAACAGAGGACAGGGAGCTATTCTGAGGGTGAAAGATGCTGAGGGGAATACCCATGCAGCATTGTTTATTGCGTGGAATAAGGAAGCAGGGTACTATCTAATTCCAGCAACCGATTTTAACTATAAGGCCTCCGGAGCCTCAACATTGATTGTGTGGGAAGCGATTAAATTTTTACAAGACAAAACAAAGACGTTTGATTTTGAGGGAAGCATGGATCCCGACATTGCTAATTCCTACCGACAATATGGGACAAAAGAAATAGGATACCCTTGTATTGAAAAAACAAACTCGATTCTTATCCGTCTTTGGAAACGATTGAAGGCAAGACAAGGTAGGAAGAAGTAACAACAATAATTTTTTTCTATTATCTTTGTGCACAGAAATATGACGGGTACGGTACCCAAGAGGTGGTTTACTATATAAGATCAGAAGGGGATTAGTATCGGCCTTTAATAAAATGAATATACGATATGGAACAGGAAAAACACGAAGTTGACGGAAGACGCGAAATAGCATCCCGTAATACTGGATGGGCAAATGCCATAGCTCATAAACTTACTCAATGGAACGTTGCACCCAATGCTATTTCATTAATGAGTATTTTCTTCTCGATGGTTGGTTGTGCACTTTTGCTAAGTACACATTTTTTCAATTTCAACCCATATGTTGCATACATTCTATTTGCAGGTTGCGTACAGTGTCGTCTGCTCTGCAACTTATTTGACGGTATGGTTGCGGTTGAAGGTGGTAAACGTTCTGCCAATGGTGATCTCTACAATGATATGCCTGATCGCTTTGCCGATGCCTTCTTCATTGTACCGGTAGGTTATGTAGTGGGGGGTATTGGTGTTGAGTTAGCATGGTTGGCCGCTCTCAATGCTGTCATGACGGCTTATTTCCGTTGGATTGGAGCTTATAAAACACATAACCACTATTTTAATGGTCCGATGGCTAAGCAACATCGAATGGCAGTGCTTACCTTTGCTGCTTTAATTGCAACCGTCTGCATCCCATTCGAATACGATAAGATAGTATTCCTAATCGCTCTATGCGTTATGAATATTGGCTTGGTGGCTACTTTAATTAATAGAATCTATTTAATGACTCACACTGACAAGCAATGAAGAAGTTTTTAAGCATGTTGTTCCCTACTCAGAGCAACGAAGTCATATTAATGATTTCAATCATATTGGGAATACTGATTACCGTCAGTGCGGTATTGTTTTTTACCAAGAAAATCTTCCCTGAGAAGAACCTGACGGAGTTGGAGAATAGAACGAAATCATGGTGGATCATGATTCTTATCTTTATCTGTGCCATCTTTATCAATAATTTGGCCTCTTACATCTGTCTGGCATTCCTTTCGTTCTTAGCATTCCGTGAACTCTATTCCGTCTTGCATTTCAGACAGTCGGATAGAAGTGCCCTGCTGTTGGCTTTTCTAGCAATTCCTATTCAATACACGTTGGCTTATATTAAATGGTATGGTGCCTATATCATCTTTATTCCTGTGTGTATGTTTTTGCTTTTACCATCGGTGTTGGTTATCAAACAAGACACACATCGTATAACCAAGTCAATGGCATTGCTTCAATGGACGTTGATGTTATCAGTCTTCGGTTTGAGCCATTTAGCTTTCCTTCTTTCACTGCCGGATCTTGAGGGCTTCTCTTCTGGCGGACGAGGATTGTTACTTTTCTTGGTATTCCTGACTGAAATAAACGATATTATGCAGTATATGTGGGGAAAGACATTAGGTAAACACAAGATATTACCAAATGTCAGTCCGAATAAAACATGGGAAGGATTTATTGGCGGACTTATTAGTACGACCATTATCGGATATTTTATAGGTTTCCTAACGCCTCTTTCAACTCTTTATGTTATTCTGACAAGTGCCATGATTGCTGTATTTGGATTTGCAGGGGATGTTGTTCTTTCTGCAATTAAACGCGACAAGGGTATTAAGGATATGAGCGATACGATTCCAGGACATGGAGGTATCTTCGACCGTATTGATTCACTTTCATTTACGGCTCCTGCGTTCTTTCATTTGGTTTATTACCTTGCGTATCCTCACTTATAAGAAAGATTATGCGAAAACCTTTTATACAGTCAGCTTTCCTTAAATTGATATACAAATATCTTTGCCGACCTGCGCTGAGATATTTTGTAGGTGTTCAATATGTGGATTGTTCTTTCCTTAAGGAGGAGGAACAGTTTATAATTATTGCCAACCATAATAGTCATCTCGATACGTTGAGTTTACTGACATCATTACCAGGTGATATTCTTTGGAAAGTGAAACCTGTTGCTGCAGAGGATTACTTCGGCAATACTAAGTTGAAGGCGAAACTTAGCAACTTCTTTATAAACACGTTGCTTATCAACCGACATTCGAAGAGGGAAGACGGAGAAAATTACGCTATGAACAAAATGATAAAGGCTATCGATGATGGGTATTCACTCATCCTCTTTCCTGAAGGTAGTCGCGGTGAGCCTGAACAGATGAGCAAGATGAAGTCGGGTGTTGCACGATTATTGGCGCATAAGCCGGGACTGAAATATGTCCCTGTCTTTATGACGGGTATGGGTACGTCGTTACCGAAAGGCGGACTTGTAATCCTACCGTACAATTCTTCTTTACATTTTGGTGAACCGACACTCCCTGAAAGTTCAGATCCTCATGTCATTATGGAACAGATTGAAAATGACTTTTCTGCCATGGTGCAGAAATATGGTATTAAAGAGGATGAGGATGATGATTAACGATTACACGAGATAGTTGTAGAAAATAAGAAAGACGCATTCCTGCGTCTTTTTTTATTCTTTGTTATAATTTAAGATGATCTTTGCACAATCCATCACACCTTCAATCGGAGGATTATATTTACATACAATTGTTTCCAAGGATTGTATTGAAGGGAAGTTCTTCAACATGGAGGTCTGGATTCTTTGAGCGACATGTTCAATCAATTGACTTGATTGTTTCATCTCCTTTTCAACTAATTTATATACATAACCATAATCAATGGCAGCATGTATATCATCCGTTAGAGATGCTTTTTCAAAATCATAACCGATCTTGAATGAGACACTGTATTCTCCTCCAATCATGTTTTCATTGGACATCACACCATGAAAAGCATGATAACGCATATTTTCAATAACTAGGTAATTCATATCATTGGAAAAAAGTAAAGTTCACATGTCCATAGTTCCGATGTTCCAAAAACCTTGGATGAGATGAGAAATCAAATGTCTTAGGATGTTCTAATATTAGGAGCCCCTCGTCATTTAATAATCCTTTCTCGAAGATCAAATCAGGGATTGCCGGCAGCTCTTTATGGTCATACGGAGGATCGGCAAAAATCAAATCAAAACGTGCCTTGCATGAATTGATAAATTTGAACGAATCGGTTTTAAACGTATGTATCGACTGCACCTTTAACTCATCAATCGTTTTGCGAATAAATGAGTAGTTAATATTGTTTATCTCCAGCAAAGTTATTTGTTGGCAACCTCTGGAGGCGAATTCAAGACTGATGCTACCTGTTCCGCCAAACATATCCAGGACCGAGAGCGATTCTAAATCTAAACGGTGACTTAAAATATCAAATAAGCCCTCTTTTGCAATATCTGTCGTAGGTCTTGCCTTCAGATTCTTGGGCGGAGAGAAATGTCTCCCCTTATATTCTCCACTGATTATCCTCATTATTTTATAGCTAATGGTAAGTTAAGTAGTGTGTATTGACTGTTTATCTCTTCCGTATGAAAACGTTCGTTTAAATTTTCGAACACGGAGTTCTCAATATTTATTACTTTTATGTAATCTGAGAGCAAATCTTTTATTTGCTCCTTAGTAGGACCGTATATGAGTACTTCTGTCTGGTATTGATTCAGTTTAAGTTGATCAAATACGTTTAACACATAATATAAGAACTCATCTTCTTTCTTGTAGGCATATGTGTTGGCAAGAATGATTCTTCCTTCTGATGCATAAACAACATCAACCGCATCTTGTTGTAAAAACAGATAGAGTTGTTGCTGGTTACCCTGTCTGTTCTTCATCACAGACATGCTCATCTGAATCGTCTGTCGGTGAACAAAACACAGATTAGGATATGAATTCATCAATTCATTGATAGCCGGAAGAGCCTTATCCATGTAATACATGTTCACAATATCAGTCATTCGCACCTCATCCGTCATTATTGTCTCTTCCGATGCTTTGTTGTCAAAATTTAGGTTCCAATAATCTTCTTTGTTATCTGCCAGATACAAAGGTTTAGGTAATAATGTATATTGGTGAGTATCACAGCAAAAGAAGACTTGATCAAATTGATTTGCTAAATATTTGTTTTGAGCGATAGCCAAATCTTTCTGAATGGTGAAGTATAAAACTGTGTGTTCCTTGTCGGTAACAACAAAACAAAATCCATTCGGAATGAACCGAATGGATAATGTATAATGTATAGTTTTTGATATATCAAACGTTGGGTCTGAGATCTCTGTCATAATAATTCCCTTAACAATTATTCCCAGTTTCCAGCATTATTATTAGGATTGAAAGCATCACCCACTTTCAAACCTTCATATTTTCCAAGAGCCTCAGCAGTCTTTGTTAAATTGATGATTTCTTGTTTGTTCAAGCCGTTCAAATAAGTTTTGTAAGGGGTTCTTGCTTCAAACAAAGGAATAACAATACCTGATTTAGTTGTGTTTTCACCAATCTCTAATTCAAATTTTTCGCCATTCGTAAAAGGTACGTATGCTAACGAGTCAACATTGTGACCTTCACCAAATACAGAAGTTAAAACACTTACGTAAGATGTATCACGACGGAAACTCTCTTTAAATGCGTAGTAATCTTCGATTCCATATTTAGGAGCATCCTCTTCTGTTAAAGTTAATGCGATTTCCTCTGTCATTCCTTTTTCCAATTGAGCATCTGTTAACTCACCCTTTTTGGAAATCATCATAACGCTTCCTTCCTTTACAAATTTCAAAAGACTATCAAAACTTGCGGCATAAACACCTTTAGAATCCTTGTAGGCAATCTGTGCCTTACGGATATCTACCAAGCGTGAAATCACGGCATTGTCTCTGATTTTTTTCTCTTTGTCGAACTCAATTGGGTCCATAATACTTCTATAACAAATAAATGCCAATGCTATAGAAGCCAATACTAATAAGGTTTTAAATACAATTCTCATATTGAATTAATTATTACTTTTGTTTCTTAAATTCGCACAAATTTAAAAAAAAAGGAGTTACAGATACTCTTTTCTTTCGGTTTATTTTTAAAAAAAATGATAAATAAATATTTTTTAGAGAGAATAAAGTTTTATTTCCCGCATGTACCGACATCTCAACAAGAGGTTTTGTTGAATGCTTTATGTGATTTTGTGATCTCCTCATCAGACACGATTTTTATGCTTAAAGGATATGCGGGAACGGGAAAAACATCCATTGTTAGTGCGTTGATTCAGGCGATGGATGAGCTGAAACAGCCCGTTATATTGATGGCTCCTACAGGAAGAGCTGCCAAGGTCCTCTCTTCGTATTCTAATCATGTAGCATATACGATTCATAAAAAAATATATCGGCAAAACTTTGCTGGTGAATTGAACGGTTCCTTCTCACTCGATTTTAATCCTCATAAACATACACTTTTCATTGTTGATGAAGCATCGATGATTTCTAATTATGACGAGGGAAATTTTGGTACCGGTAATCTGATGGATGATCTTGTTAGTTATGTTTATGGGACAGAAGGTTGCCGTCTAATCTTAGTGGGTGATTCTGCACAGCTTCCTCCTGTCGGACAAGATATTAGTCCAGCTCTCGACCCACAATATTTCAAGGATACATATCTTCATACCGTTGAATATGAATTGACTGAAGTCGTCAGACAAGCTACTGAATCAGGTATCCTTTGGAATGCCACCTCTCTTCGTCAACGCATTACGGAGGAGCAGTTCATGGAATTCCCTAAAATTAATACTGCGTTTCCTGATATTGAGAAAATATCCGGCGAGGATCTGATAGAGGAAATCTCCTCCTCGTATAGCCACAATGGCTCTGATGATACGATTATTATTTCTCGCTCCAATAAAAGAGCCAATATTTTCAATAATGGTATTCGAAACAGGATCCTTTATCGTGAGGAGGAACTCTCTTCGGGTGATTTGTTGATGATTGTAAGGAACAATTATTTTTGGTCGAAACAGACAGAGGGGAAGTTGGACTTTATTGCAAATGGTGATATTGCACAGTTAAAGCGTATCCGCCATACGTATGAAATGTATGGATTCCGATTTGCCGATGTGGTACTTTATCTGTCGGATTATGATATAGAGATCGAGGCACGAATCTTATTAGATACGTTGCAAAGTGAATCCCCATCGTTGACATACGAAGAAAACAAGCGATTATATGAGGCAGTGCAAGAAGATTATATGGATATCGGTAACAAGAGAGAGCGATTTAAAAAGATGAAAGAGGATCCTTGGTTGAATGCACTGCAGGTTAAGTTTGCATATGCAATCACTTGTCATAAGGCACAGGGAGGTCAGTGGAGTACGGTCTTTTTAGATCAAGGGTATATTACAAATGAGATGTTGGGAAAGGAATACCTAAGATGGCTTTATACTGCCTTTACCCGTGCTACGAAAAAACTTTATCTCGTGAATTGGAAAGAAGAGTAAAATAAAAGGCTACCTGTTTAATCCAGATAGCCTTCAATTAATTATTTAGGAAGGGAATTATTTTTCTTTATTCTCAAGATACTTAACAATATCTTTTTTGTGTTCCCATAAACCTGCTATTATAGTGAATAATATCAAGCCAAGAAGTGTCGTATAAATGATGATCTTCCACGTTGGGTTATCCAACTTATACTCCAACTGCATGTTTGAAACAGCAGTAGCAACTTCAAGATTACATGACATATCTACGGCAATCTTTTCGTTGATATCGAAAAGAGTCTTCATCTCTTGATAGTATGGCTGACGTTTGGTAGTTAAGAATGGTTTGTCACGATCTTTCTGTGATGCAAATTCCATACTGTATGAAGGACCTTTCACCAACTCGATCTTTTGCAAGCTATCCAAGTTTAACAATGCATTGTGGAACATCCATTCACGTTCTTCCAAAGAAGATAATCTGGCAATGTTCAATGAAGCTAAATAAGGATTGTTTGAGAAATAAGCCATCAATGATTTTTGTATATCTTCGCAGCAACTAGGATCATTTAGTTTTGCACATATAACAGCTCTATTCGAAACGATTACATTTGATGTATCTCCCAGTTTTATATCGTTTTCATAATCCACATAATCCATGATTGAATCATGATTGATATCAATAACATGATAGCATTGGAAACTGTAGATCTTTGATGCCAATTCAGGAGAAATGTTCATTTCTTCAGCTAATCCCTCTGCATCGTGTCGTTTAGGGTATTCCGACAATTGTTTTAGCATATTGTCGTAGGTGAACACATCACCGTCATTGATCAATATATGCATCTGTGCACGATACATCTTAGCTTTGTCTCGACGTTGATATACACATAGCGCCACAATCAATGCCACAAAAACTAAAAATAAATATTTGTACTTATAGGCTAATTGTGCCACTCTGCCTAATGATGATAGGATCAGACAAAAAAACTTTTTGATGGACTGGCCTATTCGTTCCATCACTTGAAAAATGTTCATTTCCTGTTGTGTATTGTTATCCATGAATTACAAATTTTATAAAACTGAACAAATTTACAAATATTATTGCAAGGAACAAATTATTTATAATTTTGTAAAAAAAACTATGTGACTCATGAATATAGAAATAGAGAGAAAATTCTTACTGAAAAATAGTTTATGGAAAGAGGGAGCGAAGGGTGTTCGCTATAAACAAGCCTACTTGAATGAGAAGGGAGATAATACTGTTCGAGTAAGAATTGAGGGTGATAAAGCAAAGTTGACCATCAAGAGCAAAGCTAATAATATCTCTCGAATGGAATTTGAATACGACATACCTATGGAAGATGCTGAAAACCTGTTCCTAATTGCCAAAACCGCTGCGGTGGAAAAAAATCGTTATAAGATTATGTATGAGGGAAACTGCTGGGAGGTTGATGAATTCTTAGGTGACAATGAAGGATTGGTGGTGGCTGAGATTGAACTAGAGAGTGAAACGCAGATTTTTGCAAAACCCGCCTGGATAGGGGATGAGGTTTCTGGTGATAGCCGATACACAAATGCGAATTTAGCTCGTAATCCCTATAAAAACTGGAAGAGATGACCCTCATCGGAGAATCATCTCTTATTCTTTACCTTATATATATTTCCTTACTGATGCCAAATATCGGTATATTCATCCTCTATTTTGAATGAAACAGGTTGACACTGAGTATAGAGTGAAGGACTGTTCACCACTTTATAGATGGATGATCCTTTAGGTTTGACAACGCTAATGCCTCTCCAATGTGTATCGTATCCAGAACTATACACCTCTAAATATAGAACCACACCTTTCAATGAATTGGAATCCTGGTATTTGTTCACTTTATGTGAGCGTACCTGTATGGAGAAAGGTTTGTCTGCTTTGTAGGCATTCTCAGGAGAAGTTCCTTTCAGAAATGTTGCTACAAGTTGTGGCGTGTAATAATCGCCATAGGCTGGATTGTATCGGTCTTTCAGAATACGCACTACATTATCAACATTGCTTTCTACGTTAATCATCTCAATACAAGACAATCCCTCTTCTTTGTTGTGGTTGTAGATTTCGAAAGCCATAAGTTGCAATAGAACAGCGACTTCTGGTTTGTTTCCATACGTTTCCATCACTTGACGAAATGCTGTTGCTGATGTAGGGAACCGGTTGAATGTAATCGTTGAAGTTTGTCCGGGTTCCCATTCAGTTGGATGAATAAAACCATCAATCTCTAGCGTAATGGGTTGTGTCTCGGGGACATTTACATCCGCAGCAGAAGAGGATGAGCTGATGATAGTGGAGATAGAAGGGATAGGTGCAAGAGAATCCTCTTCGGTCAATTCCGGTTGTTTAGGTTGACCATTATCTGTTGCCGTGTTACATGATGCCATGCAAAGTAAGGCACATATATAAATAAGTAGGTTTAATGTTTGTTTCTTCATATTTCTATTCTTCAATTATTATAAATATGTGTATTATTTGAGTTCGTATTTTTGTCCCCAAACAAGAATGCCGCCTTCCATGTTATAGGTCTCTTTGAATCCTAGTTCCGTCATCTTATTCATTGCGGCCAAGCTACGGCGTCCTGATCTGCAGTAGATCAAGATGGGCTTTTTCTTTTTGAGTTGCATAATATTCTTTGCAAAATCAGGATCTTTCCAGTCTATGTTCAATGCTCCCTCGATATGTCCAGACTCATACTCCTTGGCAGTACGTACATCTACAATCTGAATCTTTGGGTTTTTATCTATTAATTCTTTTGCTTCATCAACACTGATGTTTTTCTGTCCAAAACAAAAAGCGGGAACAAGAGTTAGAGCAATTAAAAATTTCTTATCCATAATTTTTCCTTTTTTGAATTATATCTACAAAAATATAGAGTATCTTTGCAAAACAAAAAAATTATATAACAATTATAATATGGCATTACAATGTGGCATTGTCGGATTGCCAAATGTAGGTAAATCCACTCTATTTAATTGCTTATCAAACGCAAAAGCACAAGCAGCAAACTTTCCATTCTGTACAATAGAACCTAATGTGGGTGTTATCACTGTACCAGATGAACGATTGAATAAGTTGGCTGAAATAGATCACCCTCAGCGTATTGTCCCTACAACAGTTGAGATTGTTGATATTGCAGGACTTGTTAAAGGTGCTAGCAAAGGGGAAGGATTAGGTAATAAGTTCTTAGCTAATATTCGTGAAACGGATGCAATTCTTCATGTGCTTCGTTGCTTTGACGATAATAACGTAACGCATGTGGATGGTTCTGTAGATCCTGTTCGTGACAAAGAGATCATCGACATGGAGTTGCAGCTGAAAGATCTGGAAACTGTTGAAAGCCGTATTCAAAAAACAGAAAAACAGGCAAAAGCTGGTGGCGATAAATCAGCTAAAGCACTTTTAGATATTTTGTTACGATACAAAGAGGCTCTTTTGGCAGGAAAATCTGCTCGTACCATTGAGTTGACCAAAGAAGAGAAACCATTGGTGAAGGATCTGTTCTTGTTGACAACAAAACCTGTATTGTATGTATGTAATGTGGATGA
>JBGUIU010000230.1:0-4159 GCA_045113275.1 Paludibacteraceae bacterium | reverse complement strand
TCTGCAACTACGTCCACTTCACCCGCAACAGTTTCCCCGCCCATCGCCACACTGTCATCCTCATCGGCGAGAACTGGGGGTACTAAGATAAGAAAAACAATAAATACAAACTGTTTCTGATTGAGTAAAAGCTTGAATAACAAGGATATTATTGTTTAGTTGAGCATATAACATGGGAAAACCTATTTCTATATTAGATAAAGATTACATCCAATGGGTGAAAGACCTTGTCGTGCGCTATCGACATAGCCAAATTAAGGCGGCGGTCAAAGTCAATTCAGAACAGCTTATATTCAATTGGATGTTAGGTCGAGACATTGTGGAAATGAGAGTCGAGGAGCGATGGGGTGAATCTGTTATCGAACAATTAAGTAAGGATCTAAAAAAAGAAATGCCTCATGTAGAAGGATTATCTGTAACAAACTTGAGGTATTGCAGGCGATTCTATCTCCTTTATTCTCAGGCGGCTACAATTCGCCCTCAAGTTGAGGGCGAAAGTATTGATGATACTTCTCTCAGAATTCACCCCCAAGTTGGGGGCGAATTGCGTTTAGCCGAAACTTCAGCAGAGTTAGCCGATATTTTCAAAGTGCCTTGGGGACATCACAAACTCATTTTAGACAAGGTAAAAGGTGATATTAATAAAGCTGTATTTTTCATTAACCAAACTTTGGTAAATGGGTGGAGCAGAGCCATGCTGCTGAATTGGATTGATACAGGCCTATATGAACGCCAAGGCAAGGCTATTACTAACTTCAAACATACTATTCCTGACGAATCCAGTGACTTGGCTCAAGAATTAACAAAGGATCCATATAACTTCGCTTTTGCAGCACTCTTTCAAAGAATGCTTTGGAATCCAGTGTTCAGCCAATACCATAATGAAAAAGAGCATCATTATATAATGATGCTCCTATATAATAGGGAGGTGACTCAAACTCGGGAACCAACGTTCTCTGACGAGAATGATGCGCTCCCCTTATGCTTCAATTTGTCATTTTTGTGATTCTGTTTGCAAAGATAAAACTAAATTTTTTATAAAACAAGTTTTTTTCAAAAAAATGAACAAAAAAGATATTCAACAATTCTTCATTGAACGTTTTGACGAGTTATTTCATAAAGATACTATTGATAGTTATAGGGTTCGTAATCAAAATGCATATACTATTTTATACGAACTAATTGAAGTAATTGAGAATTGGTCAGATGGTAAAATCTCTTTATTTGATACTGTAGTATATAGTATTGATGAGAGTATCAACCTTATACGTTATGATGAAGCTCTTATTTTCAACAGTATTAGCAAGAATACACTCATAAATCAGTTGGAATCATTTAAGAATAATAGGAAGGATAAAAAAACTGACACGTGTAATTCACAATGGATAGTATTATGTTTAAAGAAACTGATTAAAGAAAATAAAAATCAATATATGACTAATCTTTTCAATAAATTAGAGTCATTGCTATTTAGTGAAAATGATGAAATAGATGATAAAGATATAGTGCCCCATTTGATGAAACTAGATTCGTATATAACTAGTTTGGCCCGTCAATTGCTATATGTAGGGTTTTCAAAGAACTACCTCTATCATCTATTTTCTACATTCCATAAGGATGATGGGAGGTTTGATGAAGACTACAGGATTCTCAAAGATGAACTAGTAAATGAGAATAAAGTGGAGTATATTGTAATCTATCAAATATATACAAAATTTCAGGAGATTGATACATTTGAAAACTTTACAAGTGATGTACAATTAGATTGTAAAACTGATGAAAAACTTGATGCAATGAGGATGAGTTTTCTTAAACCATCTATCAATAGGTATTTCTATAAACAGAAAATTAAGGCATCTGATCAAACATCAGCAATGAAGAAAGCAAGAGAAATGTTAGAAGCTGCATTAGATGTGATTTCATTAGGTGCGGGCAAAGTTCCGATTCAAATCAATGACAAAGGGCTTATAATATCAACGAGTTCTAATAGAATAAACGCAAGGATATTCATGCCTTATAAAATTGATGGGACATATTCAAAAGACATACACCTTTCTCAATCATTCAGTTTGATTATTAATCGTATTTATAATAACCCACAAATCGCAACAGAAGTTAAAGATAGGATAAGCTCCGCTATTAGGCATCTTAGAATTGGAAATCAATGTTCAGAATTGGAACAAAGATTTATTAATTACTGGATAGCGTTAGAATTCATCTTTTCTGCCTCAAAATCAGGTGAATCTACGTTTAGCAGGGTTAAAACCAATCTTACCACGATTCTTACATGTAGTTATGCTAAGAGGAATTTACTCAATCTAAATGAAAGACTTTCTAATAACGGTTATTTAGATAAAGAATCCAAATATTGGGAACAAGACAATGTTGATGATTTTATACGTAGTGTTCCTTCTGTTTTGCTTAAATACAGACTACTCAAAATGAAATCACATTTATTCAATCATAGTGATAAACGAAAATCATATTTATCAAACCATGAAACGAACCTTTCTCAGCATATCGTTCGCATTTATAGGTTACGCAACCAACTTATCCATGATGCTGCTATAAAGCAGGATATTGAAGATATTTCAAGTAATCTAAGATATTATCTTGTATTCTTATTAAACCAAATGCTTACGTTTTATAATAATCATGATAATACTAAACTCGTTTCTCTAGAAGACTTTTTCTTTGAATATAGATTAATAAAAATGAAAATAAAAGAAAATCCGACTTTTGAAACTATTATGTCTGTTCCATTAGCAATGGATTTATTACGTTGACAATTAAGTACTTGTCTAAACTAATAAGATAAGACTTCGATCGGTTATTCTGAAATATAACAAACAATAGCCAAGTATTCAACAACTTTTACGGTATTGAACGAGAGAAATCTGGATAAAAAATAATAATATTATGAGCGAGAATTTGACTTTTATTGGGATTATCCCAGCGAGATATGCCTCGACGAGATTCCCCGGCAAGCCGCTGGCCATACTGGGCGGCATGACAATGATTGAGCGGGTTTACTGCCAGGTGAGCCTAGTATTGGACCGTGTGGTAGTGGCTACCGACGACGACCGCATCATGGCGGCCGTGGAGGCCTTCGGTGGCAAAGCTATCATGACGAGCACCGAGCACCGCAGCGGCACCGACCGTTGCCAGGAAGCCTATCTGAAGAACGGCGGGCACGAGGACGTCATCATCAACATCCAGGGCGATGAGCCATTCATCCAGCCCGACCAGTTGCAGGCCATCATGGCATGCTTTGAAGACCCGACGACCGATATCGCCACGCTGGTGCGACCCTTTGATGCCAGCCGACCCTACAGCGAGTTGGAGAACCCTAACAGCCCCAAGGTGGTGCTCGACAGCCAAATGCGTGCCCGCTATTTCTCGCGCTCAGTGATTCCCTTTGTGCGAGGCAAGGAACCCGGCGAATGGCCTGCAGCCACACAGTATTACACCCATGTGGGCATGTATGCCTACCGCGCCGCAGTGCTCGCGGACATAACGCGACTGCCGCAGTCACCGCTTGAACTCGCCGAGTCGCTGGAGCAACTGCGCTGGCTCGAGAACGGCTATACCATCAAGGCTGGCATCACCACCACGGCGACAATCGGCATCGACACGCCCGAGGACCTCGCCCGTGCTGAAGAATATCTGGCAAACTCCTAATTTCTAACTCCTAACTATTAACTATTAAAAAATGAAGTCTTCAATTCTCACTATAATCTGCCTGATGATGGCGATGGGTGCAATAGCCCAACCCCAACTGAATGGGGAACCATGGATGGACCTGCAAGTGAACGAAATCAACCGCTTGCCGGTTCACACGTCATTCTTTGCCTTCAATATCGAGGACGATGCGTTGTTCCGACAGCTTGCACAGTCGGGACGATATCTGTCGCTCGACGGCGACTGGAAATTCCATTGGGTGGCCAACCTCGACGAGCGCCCCACCGACTTTTGGCGCCTTGATCTGGATGACAGCACTTGGGGCACGATGCCCGTGCCTGGCATGTGGGAATTGAACGGCTACGGCGACCCTGTGTATGTCAACATCGGTTTCCCGTGGCGCGACAATTGGAAGAATGACCCGCCTCGTGTGCCTGTTCAGGACAACCATGTGGGCACTTATCGCCGCCACATCACC
>JBGUIU010000229.1:0-2311 GCA_045113275.1 Paludibacteraceae bacterium | reverse complement strand
GATGCATGTTTTTCATGGCATTTTAAGAGATGGCAGTAAAATAAAATGTTCTCATTTTATCGATAAGTCTTATGCATCCGAAGTTGTACCCTATAATGTGTAGTACAATTCTAACGCTTTGATTTTACTTAATATTTTTCTTATTACCCCATCCTTTATCATCTTCTAAAATTCTTAAAAATCGCGCATAAATACTTATAACTCATTGAGTTACCGTTTGTTTTATGTTATACTACATATTATAATCTAATGAGTAGTATATATCTGAGGCCGTATTATGATTTATCCTGAGATTAGAGTCCCTATTCCCGACATGGGCGGTTATACAAGAAGGCGAGGCAGTGTTGTCTATTCTTACGTTTATATCGGAGATAGACAGACAACCACGGATGGAGGAACTACACATCCTAAATCAAAGTGTATCGGTCGAATCGAACTGGATCAGGATAATAAACCAGAACTGATGCCTAACTCTTTTTACTACCAGCTCATGGGGCTCAGTCAGCCTGAAGTTGCTGTTGCAGAAGGTGTAGGAAGAAAGCCATGGAAACCTAAACAGACGAAGGCTGAAACTAGAGAAAAATACGAAGAAACAGCAGTAGGCTACGGTCTTGCAATTATGTTGCTTGCGGCAGAACTTGAACTTACTTCTGTACTCAAAGAATCGTTCGGCGAAGAACTTGGGAAAAAGATCCTCACCATTGCTGCGTTCCTGTGTGAAAGAAGCCATTCCTCTTTTGACGGACTGGCTAAATTTGTCGGTTCCAATCTTATTGGTACGAATCTTGATGTAACGTTGGACAGAAGAGATGCGGGTCAGGTTCTTGTTGAACTAACTCCTGAAAAGCGTGGTAAATTCTATGATTCGTGGATCAGCAAACATCCCTGTGGTCTTGAAGTTTTCTACGATGTTACATCCTTCTCGACTTACTCAGGACAAATTATGCGGGCGCACTACGGATATAATCGTGATCACGATGATTTGCCGCAAATTAATCAGGGACTTTTTTGCGACAGAGAAACCGGACTTCCTTTGTTTATGTGTGCGTATGACGGTTCGGTGAATGACAAAACAAATTTCAATTATGCACTCAAAAGAGCGCGGGAGCATGGTCTGGGAATTGGTCATGCCAAAAGAAAAATCTGTATTGTTACTGATGGAGGATTCAGTGCCCGTAATGTAGATTGGAGTCATTTTTTAGGCTACGATATCATTATAGGAGTTTCTTGTGACTATCTTAAAGATGTAAGAGAGGCATATGTAAACTGGTCATCCCAACTAACAGAGGCAGATCGGGCGCATACCTGGTCATTTGGAGAAAGTTGCTACATTTCAAATTCCATCCCTTTTAAACTTGGCAATGTTGATGGCGAACTGATGATGTACCGTGACTTGTTTCTGGAATACGATAAGAGACGTCAGCTCACACGGATCAAAAATGAAAAGAAAAAAGAACTTGATGAAACAGAGACTGCTCCCAAAACTCAATTTGAAAAATGGGCTAAAAGATTTGAACCCTATTTCAAAGTCGTAAAGTCAGCAGGAAGAAAAGGATTTACCTACGAAGAAGATCTCGAAGGTTTTGCTTCACTTTGCAATCTGTGCGGTAAGGTAACCCTTTTCGTATCTAGAAAATACCATAAACTAACAGAACAACAATGTCTTGAGGTCTACCGTTCAAAGGAAAGTGTTGAGGATTGTTTCGATACATCTAAAAATGGATTGAGCGATAAGAGGCTTCATATTCAAGGTGACCGTCAGGTTGAGGGTAAACTTTTTGCAATGTTTGTAGCGCTAATACTTCGTAGAGCATTTCACTCCAGAATTAAAGACTACATTAAAAAGAGTGGACTTTCTGATGAGGCGGCTATAAGAGAACTTGAGAATATCACCTTTTACAAAGGCGCTGATGGGTGGCGCCTTAAGGATGCTCTTTCAAAAACTCAACGAGAAATTCTTCAACAGCTAAATCTAAAATTAAGAAATGACGCAGAAGTGAACCTTGCTATGTTTAAGCAAAGAGTTCGTAAAGGGAGAAAGTCCAAACTAACTGATCCGGCTTTATTTTCATCTCTTACTGATGTGCTAACAGGAACAATTTAACTTCTGCCTCGTGTACTACACATTATAGGGGGCAATTTCGGATACAGAACAGTGGCTCAGACAAACGACGGGGTCAGACTGAAATTCAAAGACAGCAGCTATCGGGGTGACGTCGGCAAAGAACTTACTGTCAGATATGACAGGAATAATCCGCACGCTGCGTATATAGTTGAATACGGACTTAAAACCTATTTTCAGTTTCTACCC
>JBGUIU010000228.1:0-4566 GCA_045113275.1 Paludibacteraceae bacterium | reverse complement strand
ATTGCAGAGGGCACCTATCATCCTAATTTTAAAACATCCAGGGGCTTGTATGAATATTATCATGAAGGTTCGTTGCGTATCATAGGTGGATATCCTAATGATATACAAGATGAAAATCAAATGCCGATGCCTGAATTACATAAGACAATCTTCAGTGCAGATTACAACGATGATGATGAAATGAAGGAGGACTATTCATTGCCTGAGGCGAGTGATAGTTATTCTACAAACTATTATAAGAATACAGACGAGAATGGTCATTCGTTGCTCTATGTGACGTTGAATGAAAACGATAGTCTTTATGTCTATGGTGTGACTTTCAAGGGAACGGTAGCAGGGTATAGAATAAGTGGACAAGCGGTTACCCTTTATAATGCAGTATATTCGATAGAGAAGATACATAATCATGCGACTATAGAAAAGTGTATTTTCGATGGTCATCAATACGGACTGTATTGTGCTGTTGATTGTCGAATGATGAATTGTTCGTTCATGTATTGTTTACATGATATATACTGTTCTAGTGATGATTTCTTCTTGGGAAATTCTTATTTGGGTGATTCTTATTATGGATTGTATAACTCTGATATGGGCAAACTGAAAATCCAAAATAATACATTTGCTAATATACGTGAGAATATAACACGTCTTTCTTTGGATTCGGTGAATGCTATGATGTTGTATAACAATACATTTATTTCTTCTGACAATCAATCAGAAATATGTGTGAACGAAGGAAATGCTTGTCAAATGATTGGAAATGTGTTTGCGATGAACAAACTGGATTTCCGGGAACATTATAATAAGGTAAATCCGGGTGAATATACATCAAAGTATAATTTGTACTCATGTGCCTTTAAAGGGAGAGAAGAAAAAGATATCATAAGTGAAACAGATGTCAAAACGATTCAGTATGATTTGTCTGGCGTTTTTAGTGGAACGTATGATTCAAAGAGTGATATGTTCAATCCTCAAGTTTCAACCAATGGTTATACCTATTATGTTGAGATGATTAAGGATTCGATTGCTGATAAATCGTTACGTTTCCCATTGAACGAAACGGTGGTTTCAAAAGATCAACGAGGTGTGACTAGATTGGATAGTACGTGTATGGGTGCGTATGAGATTAATAATACAGTCATCCTTGTTTCTTTGCCAGAGAATATCCCAACGATATTTACACCTAGTGATAAGAATGGTAAGAATGATGTGTTTTTAAAGGGATATGAAGTCTATATTTACAACCTTTATGGTGGTTTGGTTTGCCATTCATATGATGGTTGGGATGGATTGAATAACGATGCTTTGGCATCTGCGGGTACTTATATTTATGTTGTTGTGTGTGGAGAAGAAAAGAGGATGGGTACAATTGCGGTTGCACGTTAGATGTTCGTGATTTTATAGAGATTTAGGTTTTCGAATTAACTTGTAAAGTATATATAAATAAATATTTAAATGAAAAGATTATTTTTTATAGTCCTATCTTTTATAACGCTCAATACGTCATTGAGTGCAAGGAGTTGGACTGACATTGATGTTACGAGAGACGAATATTATGTAACAGTAAAGGGAACAACCGATGGGGATGGTTCTTCTTGGGACATGGCGATTAGCTGTGATGAGTTTTCTTATGTCTTGCCAAATGCGAAAAAGGGAGCAACCTTCCATTTGGCAGCGGGTAGGTACACTCCTATATTGGATACGTCATTAACCGTTCCATCAAATGACCGGGAGGCATATCGTGCCTTTTTGATAACGAAACCCGTTACAATTATTGGAGGATATCCTGATAAGCCTAAGATGGGAGATGTGAGTGATCCTTCTAGATATACCACATATATGAATGCAGATGTGGAAGTTAATGATGTATGTAAGGAAAACACAAACACTCGTACAAATACTGGAGATGACCTTTATTCTGCAATGGTTGTTACGTTGAAAGAAGCAGGAACTTGTGTTTTGAAAGGATTAACTTTTGTTGGTGGAACTACGGGATATAGTCACTATTTCCGTGCTACTTTAGAGGTGTCTGGAATACAAGATTTGGAAACATCCGTCATTGTGGATAGCTGTAAATTCGAGAATTGTACTAGTGCATTATCTATGACGAGAGATGATGTGAAAGTATCGAATAGTATCTTTAAAAATAGCGGTAAGGCACTTGAATTTGTGTTAGGAAATCTTTCAATTAATTCGTGTACTTTTGAGAACTTATCGTTTTCAACAACGTTGAATTCATGCTATTATTTTGCTGCTACTACACCAGCTTCATTTAAGATGGAGAATAGTACATTGAAAGATATCCGAAGTTTTAGTTTAGGAGCAGTAACCTCAACAGATCAGCCGGAGAGCTCTACATGTGAACTGATTAATAATACTATATTGGTGGAAAACTCTTCTGCATCAATCAGTTTGTATTCTATGAATTTGAGTATGATAGGGAATATTATAATAACTAAATCGTTTGCAATAAGTAGTGTGGGTTATAATAAATTCTCATCTCGTTATAATATTATAAAATCAGATGATCCTTCTGAATACAAAAATGATATGTCTAAAACAGACATACTTACTGAGAATGTTGATTTCTTGGATGGAGAGAATACTGCTGATGGCTATGTTTTTAATCTAGCAGATAATGGGGGATATACGCCAACAGTAAAATTGATAAAACAAGAGGCTAATTTAGATGGAGCAAAAAAGATACTTCGATTCAAGGATCTTGGAGAAAATGTGACGGTCGATCAAAGAGGAGAGTTAAGAGGTAGATTAAAATGTATGGGAGCATACGAAATCCCATGTGAGACCGACTATTCAAAAAAATTGGATAATGATACAATTCAGTGTGGTGGAAAATTCCGTGGCATTCAATATGATATACCAGGTGTATATGACACAATCTATGTTACATACGAAAATCGATTTGGATGTGATAGCGTAGTTCCTTGCCGATTGGCAGTCATGCCAAAAACATTCTTGAAGGAATACTTCGTGAAAGAGAATGGTAAAGGTGATGGTAGCGATTGGGATCATGCAATGGGCGTTGAGACATTTGATTTCATGCTTCGAAATGTGCCAGATGGAACGAAGTTCTACATCGCTGAGGGTGAATACCAACCAGTGCGTAATGCGCAAGGTGATGTGGATGGATCTGATATACGATATCATCGTTTCTACACAGAGAAACTAGTAAGTCTGTACGGAGGTTTCCCTTCTACAGCACAAGGAACGGATAAGAGTGGTAGCGATCCGAAAAATCATATCACATTATTTAATGGTGACTTGGGACACGATAATCCGTCAACATCTAGCAAGGAGAATGAATATGCTGATTTCCGCAAGAATGACCTCAGTTTTATACTGCAGATGTATCTTAGATCAGCAGGTAATATAGAGATAAAGGGCATAACATTTGCTAATGCTCATCAGTTCTCAAGAGAAGGATCCTCTCTTGTCGGCATTTATTATTATGAAAAGAAAGCTATAGATTTTGTGATAAGTGAGTGTACATTCAAGCAGGGTGATGAAGCATTGAGCATTGGTGATCTTTCAGGAGAAATTAAAGATTGCTATTTTGTAAATAATTATGGTACTGCTGCCAATATATCAGGATATGATGTTGATGTCAAGAAAACAGTGACTCGTTCAACGTTTGAGATGAACGGCTATTCTCTGGCTGTGAATTGTCCGTTCAATATAAATAATTGTACGTTCCAATCAGAGGGCACTGTGGCATTTTATTCTGATGCGATTGGTGTTGTAGCAAACAACACATTCATGAGTGATGTGGAATTGTATAATGTTTCGGATGTTAAGTTCTTCGGAAACATTATGAACGGCGCCATCAAAACGACAGGAGATGATGTTAAATTCGTCTCTGCATATAACCTGATCTCGGCTGCCAACGAAGACCTTGCAATCGCTAAGTCGGACGTGAAGGCCGATTCAGAACTAATCCTCGGCGTGTTGGATGGTACGAAGCCAAAAGATAACGGAGGCTTCACATCAACGATAGCACTGAAGGCAGATGTTCTTTCAGATGGTAGAAGCATCCGTCTCCCATTGGCAGAGACAACGGTGACAGAAGACCAACGTGGAGTGAAACGTTTGAATCCAACCAGCATGGGCGCAGTTGAAATGGGCTGCACAACAAAAACAAAAAATGCAACGGATACAATCGTAGCTGGTAAATCTTTCTTATCAAAGGTATATAACAAACCGGGTATCTATGAAGGTATCGTAGATACGACAGAAGATGCTAACGGTTGTGAACTGATCGTTACTCACAAACTAGTGGTAAAACCAAATCCTTCTGTAAAAGAATACTATGTGAAAGTAAAAGGAGAGGGCGATGGTAGCAACTGGGATGAGGCAATGAACGGTGCGGACTTCGCATTTGTCTTCTCTCAAGTGCCAGATGGAACGAAATTCTATTTGGCAGAAGGTGAATACCAACCTGTATATGATGAATACGGTAAGATACCAGCAGAAAAAGACAGTCTAGATAAACGTTTCTACACAGAGAGTTTGGTGAGTCTGTACGGAGGATTCCCAGACACAGCTACG
>JBGUIU010000227.1:0-2149 GCA_045113275.1 Paludibacteraceae bacterium | reverse complement strand
GAAAACGCAGCTGGAGGAAGATAAAAAAGCTGGTCAGCAAAAGTAGCTGATTAGCTCTTTTTTTACACCCGTATTGACTTTTGTATTGACTTCATAAAAATCAGTGCCCTCAAAAACAGCAAGGAAGCAAAAAGGAAATCCCCCAATTCCTTTGTGGAATCAGGGGATTTCGTCTGGAGCTGATGACCGGATTTGAACCGGTGACCTCATCCTTACCAAGGATGCGCTCTACCAGCTGAGCTACTGCAGCTTTTTGCCTCTTTTCGAAGCGAGGGCGGGATTACCTTTCGCCGTCCTACTCTTTTCGAGCGGAAGACGGGGCTCGAACCCGCCACCTATAGCTTGGAAGGCTATCGCTCTGCCAAATGAGCTACTTCCGCTTCTCTAATAGGTTTGTGGGGAAGAGTGGACTCGAACCACTGAACTCCGAAGAGGACAGATTTACAGTCTGTTGCAATTGCCACTATGCGACTTCCCCATTACCTCCGATGCCGGTTGGCATCCGAAGGTCGAGCCGATGAAGGGACTCGAACCCCCGACAGGCTGATTACAAATCAGCTACTCTACCAACTGAGTTACATCGGCTTTTGTCAACGTTTCAAACAACTCTTTTTCTCTGTTTTGAGGTTGCAAAGATACTACTTTTTCATAAACTGAAAAACTTTTTTTCAACTTTTTTTCATTGCTGCCACTGAAACAACTGATTTACAGATACAATAAATTTCAAATTTCTGTTACTATTTCTCTCCAATCCCGCCGCAAAACCCTCTTCCGCTCCCCTAAAAACACGTATTTTCGCCCAAAAATTCACCACATTTCACTCCAAATACGCGATATGGTGGGTAACGCACTGGTTTAGAGAGGAATGATGTATGATGTTTAACGGTTAAAGATTAAAGTTTTTGAACACGAATGACACGAATTGCTCGATGGAATCTCGCGCGAATGACACGAAAATATATTGACCACAGATTGAGCGGATTGAACAGATTTATAGAACACGAATGACACGAATTGCTCGATGGAATCTCGTGCGAATGACACGAAAATATATTGACCACAGATTGAGCGGATTGAACTGTTTTTTTCAGAATATAATCATCTGCGCAATTCTTTTTTAACGAATTCTCAATTCGTGCAATTCGTGTAATTAGTGTTCAAAAAAATCCGTGTTATCCGAGCAATCCGTGTTCAAAAAAGTTTAAAGGGTTAAAAAGGTTGAAAGGGTTTTAAAGGTTTCAACGAGATTTATCGAGCCATTTGCGTCATTCGAGCCATTCGTGTTCAAAAAAATAATTTCCGGATAATTTATGGCAATTCGTGTTTAAAAAAAATGGGGTAGACGCTTACCGAACGGCGTTGAAAAAATGATGCGTTTAGTAAGAGGGAAGTAAGAGGAGAGTAAGAGGGTATGCATCAATGCGGGAGTGGTGTTGAAGATGTATGATGTGCGATGTATGATGTATGAGGTATGATGTCTGAAGCGAGAGGTATGAGGTTTGATGTATGATGTGTGAGGTGTGATGTGTGAGGTGTGATGTGTGAGGTATGATGTGCGAGGATGAAGGGTTGAAAAGGTTGGAAGATTTTTGTGTTGATAAGTTTATTATAAATTTTGGAAGTATGTTTCACAACCTCGGAGAGGTTGAATCTCAATAACCCCACACTAAGCCGTAGGGACGCGAGCGGAGGGAGCGGACGCAGGCGCAGTGTGGGGATAAGAGTACGGCATAGCATCAGCGTGTCGGAGACACGCAACCAGAAGACAATCAGTGTGGTGGCGTCTCTCCGAGACGCTCTCGTCGCGGTGGTTCACAGTTCCCCACACTGCGCTCCGTTGTCGCTTAGTGTGGGGTTATTGAGATAATGCCTCTCCGAGGCATCCCAAGCTTTGTGTTCATAAAAACATCCGTGTTCAAAAAAGTTTAAAGGGTTAAAAAGGTTGAAAGGGTTTTAAAGGTTTCAACGAGATTCATTGAGCCATTCGTGTTATTCGTGCAATTTGTGTTCAAAAAAATAATTTCCGGATAATTTATGGCAATTCGTGTTCACAGAAGAATATCCGTGTTATCCGAGCAATCCGTGTTCAAAAAAGTTTAAAGGGTTAAAAAGGTTGAAAGGGTTTTAAAGGTTTCAACGAGATTCATTG
>JBGUIU010000226.1:0-25159 GCA_045113275.1 Paludibacteraceae bacterium | reverse complement strand
AAAAAGATTCATATAAACAGATCTTACCCAAAAACAAAATAGAGGAACCCAAGAACCTTCTCCAGTGGCCATCCAGTAGTTACCCCAAGTATTCACATCGTAAGAATAATTCTCAATCTTATATCCTGCAGCAGGGATAAACAACGTATCAGAAGCATACTTTTCATCCTTTGAACAGAAAACATATCCTGCGATATTCGTTGATTTATAGTTATCCGTCCAATAATTATTGGTTCCATCGATTAATTCTTGACACTCTTCTTCTGTTGGCATTCGCCATGCGCCACCCCAATTTACTACAGCAGCATCATCTTCTTTCTCTAATTTATCAAGATCATCAACAAGTCCTTCATTTGAACTTTTGTTGTATTTGGTTATCGTCACTTCCGTACCTTCGCAATATTTATAATTAGACCAGCTGTATGTTTTTTTAGAAGCTGTTTCACCCCATGCAAAATACTTACCATATTGTTCAGGCTTTAACGCTCCGATATTGCATTGAGCCCATTTTACAGAAAGGCCAAGATCAACGTAATGATGACCGTCCAACACTTTACCGCCTATAATCTGTTCACTATTATCGTTTTGAGGATTTTGATTATCCTGTGGGTTTTGATTATTATTATTATTATCGGATGGCAAATTATTCACTACTTCTGGCACGTCTTCCTCATCATCTCCACATGATATGAGTGTTGAACTAACCAATCCCATAAACACCATTAAAAAAATCTTTGATTTGTTCATTTTACCTTTAATTTACTGATTAATAAATACTTAATTATGAAAGTTCTATAAATTCGTTTCTCACAATTGGCAGAACCCCTTAACCAATATTGAAAAGTCATATCACAAAAATGACCCCGCAAAGGTAATGGAAGAGTCCTAAAACGCAGTATTTTTAGAATATATATTTTACCTCACCTCTATTTCTTGATTATAATCAATGATATTATGGATCTGTGTTGGGCTAGATAATGGAATGCCCCTGCAGGGCGAATGGTAACGTCGCATCTATTCCATACTCTCGTATAATTTTCGATAAAAGGGATGTTTTGTTAACGTTGATGCATTACCGATAATAAAGAGTTTCATTCTCGCACGTGTCATTGCCACATTCATTCTTCTCAGTTCTCGAAGGAAACCAATGTTTCCCTCGTCATTGGAGCGAACCAAACTAATGATAATCACGTCTCGCTCCTGCCCCTGAAATCCATCCACTGAATTGATCGTGATCTGACGACGAAACGGCTTCAACACCTTATCCTGATTCACCAACCTACGCAGATAATAAACCTGTGCCTTATAGGGTGAGATCACACCAAAGTCTATTTTCTCCTCTTTTACTCGATGAAAGCCTATTTTTTCAATAAAATGTTCCAAGACACTGATAACCAGTTCCGCCTCCTGTCGGTTGACCCTACCTGCCGTCTGCTCCACATACTCCTCTGAGAAATCGAAAGGCTCCGTATTAATCCATTCCATCGGTTTTTCATAGTCTAACACTCCCCTATAACGAACCTCTGGTGCAGCCGTCAGTTGACCATCATAAAACCACTCGGAAGAGAATCGCATAATCGATTCATTCATCCTGTATTGCACATTCAAGAGCGACACCACAGAGGGTTTGCGTTCCGTCAGTTTCTCCATCAACGTATGTGATAATCCAGCCTTTTCTGCCTCAAAGCACTTGATGGTTGGAGGTAACTGCTGATGATCACCTGCAAAAATCACACGATGACACTTCGTGATGGGAATCCAACAGGCCGCCTCGAGGGCTTGCGCCGCCTCGTCGATGAACAACGACTGAAAGGTCCGTCCATATAGCAGATGATTGGCTGCTCCCACTAATGTGCAGGCGACCACCCTCGACTCAGCAAACAGGCTCTCCCGTATCTCATATTCAAGAGACTCTGCTTTCTCCTTCACAGCCAATGCCTTATCCTTGTTGGTACGATACAATTCACGCACCGTCTTACGCATTCCCCACAACGTAGCATATTGCGGATGAGACTCAAACCTACGCTCATACGTGTAAGAAAGCATCTTATCATTCACACGAGACGGATTACCGATACGTAGCACATTCACACCACGATCCACCAACTGCTCCGAGATCCAATCCACCGCCATATTGCTCTGCGCACAGACCAGAATCTGACTCTCCCGACGCAACGTCTCATAGATTGCCTCCACCAGCGTGGTGGTCTTACCCGTTCCCGGAGGACCATGAACAATGGCAACATCCTTGGCTCTTAATATTAGATTGATAGCCTTCTCCTGTGAGGCATTCAGCCATGGGAATCGAACAGGGCTGAATTGAAAGAAGCCAGCCTCCTTATTGCCCAGCAATATCTCACGAAGGTCGAACAAGCGACCATCCTTCACATGCATCACCCGATCGAGCGCTTCAAACATCGCCCGATAACTACTCTCATCAAAGCTCAACTGAATACCCAACCGATCATAACTCTCCAAAACCAGTGATGAATCCCGACTCGGCAACACCACCACAAGTGTGTCAGCAGTGGCATAGCTGACCTGCCCCGTCACCTTTATCGGGCGAACCTCATCGGTCATAGAGACAGTGAAGAAATCGACCGATCTTCCATATTCAAAATGATTATCCTCCTCATCACAGCCACGGGCATGAATCTCCACGACATACTGATCCAAGGAGTTATAATAAGAACGTCCGATCGAGATAGGATAACGACAGATTCCTGCCGCCACCTTCTTATCCACCGACATAAATCCCGATTGATGTTCAAAACACTTCTTATCATACTCATACTCCATCTGCAACAGTTCGCGATGTTTCTGTAGTGATAGTATGGAAAGATCCGTATTCATCGAATAAAAAGTTTTCTTATCAATTTTGCATAATAAATGTATTCAATGTAGCACGATTACAATATTCCAAGGACTAAACCCGTATTAAGATCTATTAATTGTCCGTGATCATAAGAGCCATTGCCGGAATTAGATCAATGTTATCAGGCAGTTTGTCTGGATCTAATAAATCTGAACGTAGCACGCGAAAAGTGTTATATATCGCAAGACCTTCTGTTGACACATTATCACTCTTAGCCATAGCTATCAAACGCACTTTATTCCATAACGGATTGTAAATAATTACATTCTCAATATTTCGGATCAATTGAGCTCTATGGTAATAATCACCGGCAGTCCAATTTTGCCTTAATTTCTGAGCACATTCGACAACAAGATCATCGTAATCAGATAGTTCTTTGTATTGCGCTCTTGTGACCGGATTGAACCCACAATCAAAATTCGGGTTTAACATCAAACGCAAGATGGAAACACCCAATCGCCAATCTAGAACATGATGGAAGCCTCGATTGTTATATGTCAGCAAGCAGTCTTGACAAGCCGTCTTGCATTTTTTGCGATGCTTGTCGTTAATCAAAGACCGCATAAACGGTGTCTTAAATTCGGTGATATCTTCAAGTATCTCTTTGAGATGATCTTCTTGATATAAGTAGCTAACAATTCCTGCTCCATTAGGCGCAGTGTCACTCAAATAAATAACCGGCCTGTGGTTTTCTATTTTATCGGAAATTTCAATCTCGTCAGGAGCCACGTCCAGTTTATCGGCTAAAGTACGTTGGAGCAAGAATGCTGCAGAAAAGAATGCTGCCCGGATTGCGGATTCGTTACCTGTAGTCAAATTGATATCTACAAAGTCATTCCCGTCTTTGATCTCAAGTTTGATCATCTCGGTTGGTTTACGCGATCCAATGGCAATATCAAACGAAAATCTTTCTCCGTCTTTTATGGTATTGATGTACTCTCTTGGAGGGTTACCCGGGATTACATTCTTTTTATAGAACATGAAACTATTGGAAGAATAAAAGTTCTTCACATCATCCTTATTTGCTACCGTTCCACAATTTTGACACGTGAGTTGGTCGTTGTTTTCATCAAAATCCCTTCCACCACATTGCAGACACTTGAAATAATAACAAGTACACACTCCGTCTACTCGATCTCTTATACTTGCGTATTTTCCCTTGAACAATTGGTTGTTGTTTGTATTGACATGCCATACTTCGGCTTCATCGTTCAAATTCAATCCATAAGCCGAGATTTTGACGTTTTCTACATCTTTTGTGTTAGTAGAGTTGCTATTATCTTTTGCAAATATCGAAGATTGCGAGAAACGACTTCCCCTATCATTGCTTTCGGCTGACCTGCCATCGTTCTCAAATAACTTATATGACCTATAAGCCATCGGAATAATCAACATTCTCTCATTTGGTTGCAAACCGTTGGCAATCTCCGTTTTAGGTGTGAACTGATCCGTGTTGGGTATGATATTCTCGATTCTCCAAGTAGAAACGTCTTGCATCGAATTTGGATCCATTTGCATGGTATAGCAATTGAAAAGAGCATCCGTTTCGTTGTTCATGGACACAATACGCTCAGGTTGATTGTTTTTTGCTTCTTCATATCGCAACGGCGTTGTAATGCCTTCCGCACGATACTTGCCTTTGTCTTTGGTTTTCTCAGAGCCTGGGGCAAACTCGTTGATAGCCATTTCTGTAGATCTACTAATTGATCTTAAATCCATGACATTCGGATCCTTATTGACTCCATGATAAAACTCCCGTAAGTCCGATGGCATTCCATACATAGGCAGAAGTCCGCCCTCTGCAAGGCTTTGGGCAAGTCCTTCTGCGTATGTCGGATGTGTTGCGATAGCAGACACTTCGTCCAGTAAGCCATTGCATTTTGCCCAATTTCTAAGGCTGTCAATATCAGTTGCAATAGAACAACCATCCGAATTAAACTGAGCCGTATAGAGATCTATGATCTCATCAATTCTATCGGGGTGACTGTTGATCCATTCTTTGATTTCAGGTTTGTTAATTGTCCATTCATACGGCATTCCAAACTCTCCCGAAGTGTCGTGCAATCTAAAGTCATATCCTATCTCTTTATCCCTAAACGCTTCTTTCAAAATGTGTTTTGCTATAACTCGTTTTATAATAGCAAGTTTAAGTTTGTGTTGGCCGTTGTTGTCTACATATGGAGCGAGAGCTAATTTTGGTGCCGCTGGAAGTCCACCTACAATTTCATCGGTTGCGTTCTTGTAATAATGCACATCATGGCTACGTCCACGACAGAATGTGAATGCTGTAGAGAATGCTTGGCCTCGACGTCCTCCTCGACCGACACGTTGCTGATAATTATAGCGGGTAGGAGACATGTTGCCTTGGAAAATCGCTTCCAAACTTCCTATATCTACACCTACTTCCATGGTAGTTGTCACATTCACCATATCGATTTCTTTGGTCCGTTCCTCTCCAACCCTAAATTGTTCATCTCCTTGCCGAAGAAGAATAAGGTTCTTGAATTCAAGAAGCCTGGATTGAATATCATCTGTTTGACCGGTGAGTTCCTCTGTATGTAGTCTTCTGGGGTTTTTCTTTTCAACCAAAATATCGAATGAAATAAAATGTTCCCAAAGATCCTTTACTGTCTTTCCTTGCACAGGTTCATCTGAAAGCGGAGTGGCGCAACTTGTACATATTCCCATACCTTTATTGGGATGCACCCTGTGGCATTTAGGACATTCATAATAACCAGCATCTTTGTCTAACAGACGGAATCCGAGATTGCCGAACAGGAGTTTGATGCCAGAACCTTCTTTGTCGTTAAAATAGCTAAATAAAGCCTCTCCTAAAGCATTTTCGTCAACGTTATTATACTTACTCGCAACAGCTTTTATGTATTTCTTATATTTTCCAAAACCATTTCTGCCATTATATCCACCAATGTCTGTTGGGTCTTCAAATTCATCATTATGATATCTATAATTATCTCCCAAAATGCGAATGAATGCATCAATAAAATCATACACATTCAAACCTAATGGATTGAGGATATTATTTAGATCGTTATATTCGGGGGATTGTTCTTTGTCATTAGTTCTTTTGCAACAGATGTATCCTATTCCTGAATCCAATACGCTTACGCCCATGTATTTACCAAAAGAATTGGCAAAAATTGCAGATGTAAGATTATTGTAAACCCTTCCACAGTATTCATTATTAACATTTGCTTGTCTTGCAAAGGTTGTCCAGTTGAAAGCACGATTCCAATGGTTCTGATTACTCCTAATTTCATTTGTAAATTGGTCTTTAAAATCTACACCAGCAGGATTTATGCCTAATTGAACCAGTTTCTTAACCAACAGACCATCAATATTGTTTTCGTTGTCAATAAAATATGAAAGATCTACATGGTCTTTTTTGTATGAAGACAAGTCTTTCCCGTCCAGATAATCGTCAGCAATATTTCTAGCTTGAGGGATAAGCCAAGATTCGAATTTTCTTGTATAATTTCTTGCATCGACATTTTCTCCCGCAGCCCTATCCTTATCAATCTGATCGATAACAGTCTGTACCCCTCCATTAATCTCGTTAACGCATTCGATGAAAAGCATACGCACCATGTCTCGGTATTGTTCCAATTCAATACCATACGCCTGTTTGGCGGCATCTTCACGGCTATCGGAAAAACCTATTAGTTTTTGGGATTTCTCTGATAACTGATACATTAACTCCTTACTGAGCAATTGGTTGCTTCGATCAATACCTGTCCGGAAACTACGGATAGGTGACTTAACGTGAATACGACGAGAATAGTCCATATCACAATGCGGGCAATTGCATGGCAGTGCTTGAATTCTATCTTCATAATAAGGGTTATTTATTTTATCACGTTTGATATAATATTTCCACCCTTTTATATAAAGGTCTTTTCCCAATTCACTATTGATCACTTCTTTAATTACTCCAGTCTTAGTGTGCAAATAAGCGCGTCTCCAATTACCCTTTGCATTTGTGTGTTTTAGATGGTATTCTCCTGATCCCAGCATGGCGACAGGCATATCTTCATCATTTTCAGGTTCCCCGTGTGAAGGCCAAAATATTATATAGTCTTTATATGACTTGTTTTGCACCATTGGTGTCGGATTGAAATTGGGCATCTTTGCCAAATCTGGGTAATTTAAGCTTATAGCTTCATCTCTTCCAACCTTTCTATTTCCGCCAAAGAAGAGTTCGCCACAGTTTTCACATCTAAGTAATTCTAGTATTTTATTACCAGATTCTCCTACCTCCTTGGCTTCATAGACAACGTGCTTAACAGGGGGCAGCTCTTTACCTTTGGCATCAGTTGCCATTGTCAGATCATCATTGATTGTGGGTTGTAACTCTCCCCATAAACCTTCAATATACTTGAAGAACTGATGGAAACGGATCCTAGGCAGACGATGAGCCAAAGATTTCTCTCCTTTTTGTTTAATGGTTCCATTCTCATTCAACTTGTCGACGAAAGCCCTGTAAATCAAAAAACCTCGTAAAGCAGGAGCATTCCCTTGATCATCAATGCCACCAAATAATACGGTTGCAAGATGGCTTAAGCTAATCGCGCGAGGAGTCTTCCCTTTGTCCTCATTCTTTGGTATTTTATCATATATTTTAGCAAAAATGATTTTTTGATTTTTGAGCGTGAAATCTTTGATGGATTCGGATTTATGCCGTTGGGCAAATGCATCCATTTCCTCCAACTGGGCTTCATCATCAAGCTCTACAAACTCGGGCTTGATTTCATTGAATATAGTAAAAACAAAATCGTCTTTCCTATTTACTGCAGGACAATAATTACTGCCCTTCTGCACCTCAAAGGCATCACTACCATCACTGTTATATACGCCAAAGAACTCTTCCAAGTACTTTTCTGTTTCTGATTTCTCACCATTTTGTCCCCTTTCAGTGCTGCCGAGCGAAGCGGAAGATGCGAGAATCCGTAATTGGGGATTGGGTACCATGACGATATTTCCCTGAGCATCTCTTTTCTCTATGGTTGGTTTTAGACCTATCGTATCAAGAAGCATACGGATAAGACAAGCCACTTCGCTTCCTGCTGTTCCTCTGTATAGATGCAATTCATCTAGAATTAAGTGGAATATTCTAGTAGGATGATCCTTGTCTGGGTCACCATCGAGCCATTCCCTTGTCTTTTTGAACAGTCCCTCCTCGGCTCTACGCATCAACATGATACTCAACATTGAAACGTTGGTGATCATAATATCAGGAGGGGTTTGCTGCATATCCCAACGCGTCAACATTTCGGCTGTTGGCGAGTCATTTAATCTAGGATTAACAAACAGGACTTCCGCTTTTTCGTTCTTTTCTTCGTTGGTAAGATTAGTAAAATAACTGGTTATATTCACAAATCGGCTGTGAATCTCATCTAGTTTCTCTGCAACATGCCTTTGTTCTTTTGCTTTTTTTTCTCTATCTTCATCTAACAAATCAATGTTTTTAGCACCCACGGTTTGGCCATTATATCCACCAAAAAAGATCCGATTGTCTTTTAGATGCTCGTGCATATAAGACCTAACATCATCACTGTCCAATGCCTTACGAAGGCGTGACATTTGATCTGCCACCAATGCGTTCATGGGATACAGCACCAAAGCTCTCAGGGCAGCACGATCTGTTGATTCGTTCTCGCGCTGACAAGGTTCATATTTATCTCCTTTCTTGCTATACCAATCTGAAGCATAATTCGCTTGAGGCCAAGATTTAGCTTCTTTAAATAATTGTGCAAAAAGAGGCAACAAAAATGATTCTGTTTTACCCGAACCTGTTCCAGAGGTGATCACAACATTTTTACCTTCTACAAAGGCTTTTTTTAACATGCCTACCTGGTGTCCGTATGGTTTGTAGTTCATCAACCCTGCCTTAATAAATTGGGCAAAGAATTCTCTTGCTTTATCTTCTGAGCCGAAAGCGTTGGCAAATTCAGGTGCAAGACCTTCAATGCTATCTATGCTTTGGTAGGATTCATATTCGGGGAGGATTTCGAGATACGGCTCTTTATACAAATTGTCGTTTTTCTCGATCTCCTTCATTCGCATATCCTCAATATCATGATCGCTAATGTGATATGCCGTCTTGAAATAACGGACATAGTCCTTCTTGATTTTTTCAAAAGCGCCAAGAGGGTCTTGGCCTAATAAATGTTCGTATTTAGCCATGATGTTTATTTATTATATGATACTTATTTCTTCTTTTTCGTATTCTTCGCGAGGAGGTAGAGAAACATGTTTGTTATCAACAAAAGAAACACCCATCTCCGCCCAAGTTTTTCCTTTTTCAGATGTCATAAACTTTGAAAAAACTGTATTGACATCATTATCATTAACACAATTAAACCCATGATTCAATTCTTTCAGAAAAAAAATCTTGAATTCCCCTTTGTTTTTTATAGCGAATCCAAGTACTTCATCACTTTCCTTATAAATCAGAACTAAAAGCGAACGGGGATTGTCTGAACACTTGTTCTTATTAGTCCACATTTCCAACCTATAGTTTGGGCATCTCACAACGTCTCGAAGAAAGACATTATTTTGGTCGTCATTTTGCCCCGTCAATGCCTTAAATGTACATCGTTTTTGATCATCACTTTTAACATTATACTGTTTTACTATATTGAAATATTTGTTGTTGCTGTCAGTCTTGTTGCATATGAATACCTTTTTTCTTAGTGGTATTCCAAAATTAGTGATAAAGAGAGCTCGTTGCATCATGGATGGCAAATGTAAGTCTGTGGGAAACAATAAATTCCGGTTGTCTTTAATGCATATGGCTTTTTTCTTTTCATAAAAACAATACAATTTTGCCCATGATAAGTCAGGAATTGCTATGCTATAAAAACGGCCAACGCTCTTCTCTATCCATTTTTGTGCACCATAACCAATTGTTTTTGACTCTCTAATACGTGGTAATGTATTGTCCTCTGGCGGTTCTTTTAGATTTCTTCTGTCGAAAACTTCAGGGCTTATTTCTCTTAACGTTTCCCTATACTGTTGGTATGAAGGAAGTGCGTTTAGAATATTTACAGCAATGGCAGTGTCACCATAGAATTGGAAATTGCTATTTGTACATTTCCTAAAGTGTTCGGGATCAAAATTATATTGCAGGAGAATCACCGGTGGCATTAACGACTCCGCAGGACTGTTTTGGGGATTGCTTTCGTGCAAAAACATATTGACCCTATTGGCTCTGCAATAGTTTACTAAGTCAACAAGAAATTGATAGGTATAAGAACCCGCCAACAAGTAAAGGTGATCGTTGCGGTATAATCTAGCGGGAGTCTTTACAAAAGTAGGAGGCACGGGTTGATATTTTCCATGCTCATAATCGACATTCATATATCCGCTATTAATTAACAGGAACCTAAGATCTCTATAAAAAGAGGAAATGGATGCCGTATCAATCTCCAAACGCGTAACGGCATATCGAATGCATTTCTTTAGTCTTGATTCAGTAATTAAGAAACCGTTATGCATACTACAGTTGGCAGCGAAAAGATTTATAAGATAAAATCTACGATCTTGTGGATCGATGAGTTGTAAACCAGCATTGGTTTGATATTGGGGCTGGTATAACACAGTTTCTTGAGGTAAGTTTAATTGACACGTATTATTACACAGCTTCAAACCTTTCATATAAGGACCGGCTATATTGTTGTCTATTTTCTGCCCCCACATATTCATCATAAATAGGTCATCCTCATTATATTTAACTTCCTGCCCTGTTACATCAAATTGTTCCTGATAGGGTTTCTCTTTATGTGTTATGGAAACATCAACACATAAAGACCGATTGCATGGATTAATACCTATTAAATCAATAACCAGTTTATACGAGTCCACAATTTTATAACTAAACTGATTTTCGTTAAGGGGTCTTTGGTCGACATCGATGTTGATTCTTAACCTGTTACCATCGATAGGTTCTGGAAATTCAAAATATGGCAAAGCCGTGATAAGATATACATTGGTTTTCCCCGGGCAATTAATGCCTCCGCCCATTGTAATAGCTGTTACGTGAGCGGCTGTTTGCCTGTTATTCACATATTCAATTTGGTTGGACTTGTACATTTCCCACCCTTCACCAAAAACTTGGCGAACCCAAGCTTTGTTTGGTGCGGCTTCTATAAAGGGGGAACCATGCGCTACTTGCCACTGATTCCAATCATCATCATGGCCACTCTTTACCAATATATAGGTTTCTTTCTCTTGCTGAGGATAGCTCGTTTGAATAAGATAGTTGCTATTGCACCTGGAGAAAGTCACAATGCAGCCATTTTCGAAAGGCAGAGACCTAATTTCGTTTTCACCATCTTTTAGTGAATAGCTTTTCATCTCGGCTTTGTCATTATCACCTATAAGGACATGGTTCACATTGTATTCAGCATATTCTCCAAGGCGATCGAGGGAGCCTTTGGCTATTTTTAGATTATCTTTAGAGATACACTTGTTGTTTATGTCCGTCAGCAACACAAGTCGATCATTAGATGCTGAATACTCGTCTTCATATACTGCCAAAACAAAATGACCCTTTGACTGTATTTCTTCATCGCTATGGTTTTGCTCGTATTGAGTATAATCAAATCTGTCCCGTAAATCGGATATCCTTCTTTTTAAGACCTCATTTCTTTTCGAGTCTCTTAAAAAGGATTTCATGTTCTGATCAACATAATCTACAAGATTATCAATCCATTGATCATAGGAAAGTTCCTCGCTCAGACCTGCGTTATACATTGCTCTGTTCAAAATAGTTTCTTGACTCTTACTTAATCCAAGCTGATATTTTATTAAGCCAATATACGGTTGGTCTGTTAATTTAAGAGCACGGAAGCGTGGATCTTGTTTGGCGAGCGCTTTAAATATTGTTCCTAACCCATCTCTGTTATTTGGGTGATTGGGAAATTGTCCTTGCAAAATATTTGTAATATAATTACCTATACCATTTTGATTGTCTCTATAACATTCGCTGCCCATCACGACTGCAAAGACAATATAGATAAAGAACGGAGGGTAATCAAAATATGCATTAGGGAAGTCACTAACAAATAAGGATGCAAATTTAAAAAGGTTTATGTTTTGCAATCTACGATTAACTTTCGTAGGCGGCGTCCCATTTTTACTTTTATAAATACGGCGAAATATTACTGCCCTATCTTCAATCGAAAGCATTATTATGCGAAGAAACTCGTCGTAGCCACCCAAGCCATTATTTGAGCCGACTTTTTCAATCGTTTCCCTATCAATATACAATGTTACCTCATCATCATTATTATTGAAGAAATAATCGAAAAGCACACTGTTCCATTTGATAAAAAGGTCGTAGTTGTTCATATGCAACGTATTATGTATTATAATATTAGATTCTCCAATCAATTATTCTATCATTATTCTATCATCTTGCATCTGCGTAACAATTGATCCACTTAGCTATAAGGATCTTGAAAAGTATACAAAATTGATGCAAAGGTATGGAAAATGTTAACGCACCAACCCTTCTGTTAAGAACCTCCTTAGATGAAGATGGGTTATTCCATTATCATCAGACTTGGTAACCAAAGGTGTCATAGAGATGACATATTTGGGATAGTTGTCCTTGATAGCACGGAGGTTACCAAACTCACGCTCATATGTGTAATTGTCGACTATAATATAAGAAGCTTGCACATATATCCGTTCACCTTTGGGCTTTGTACAGACAAAATCAATCTCACCAACCTGAAGCTGTCCGACCATCACATCATAGCCCAAACGGACAAGGTGATTGTAGATGATATTCTCTATCACCTTCTCAATATCTCTCTCACGCGAACCTCCTACAAGGGCATTGCGAATGCCGTTATCTTCAAAATAAAATTTATCGTTGCACTCAAATATCTTCCGTCCATGAATGTCATACCTATTCACTTTGTGGATCATATATGATTCGCACAAATATTTAGCATAATTGATAATAGCGGTGGAAGTGATGTTTTCCCCTTGCGACTTCATATACTTTGCTATACTGTTGGCAGAAATAATCTTCCCTGCATTGTCAGCAAGGAAATGTACAAGGTTTTCCAGGAAAGGCACATTGCGGATATTATTCCGCTTAATAACATCCTTCAGTAAGACGGTGCTATAAACATCCGTCTGGTACTCCCGTGCATCCTGTTCGTCAAGTCCAATCTTTTTCAAACCAGGCAATCCACCAAACTGAATATACTTTGATAACGTATCATCACTATCAGGCAACTCGTGAAACTCCATAAATTCCTCGTAGCTTAGTGAATGGACTAAGATTTCTTTGTAACGACCACCTATTTTATTAGCCAAGTCACTACTAAGCATATTGGAGTTTGAGCCTGTTACAATGAGTTCAATATCGGGTTCTTCATAATAACCGCGAATACTATTCTCAAAACCTTCTATATCCTGAACTTCATCTATCAAGATGTAGTTGGTCTTTGTCTTGTCTCGATGTTCATCAATATATGCATTCAAGTCCCGGTCTGTCTGAATGTTGTCAAATTCATGTTTCTCTTTGTCAATGAAGATAATGTTTGCATGAACATTTTTTGCCACTTTATCTCTAAAGAGACGCAGTGTGTAACTCTTTCCCACACGACGTTGACCAACTATAATAATGATGGTGTCCTTACCAAGATACTTCGATATCTTGTCAAGATAACTCTGTCTTACAATCGCTTTCATATATTTTATAGATGAAATTTATTGCAAAAATAGTAATTTTATCTTTTATAGAAGATAAAATTACTATGTTTTTAATCGCGACTGAGTCTAAACATCCACTATGTTGTTCTTAGTTCTTGCCAGGGCAATACACCTAGGAGAAATCTTGCGTGATGAATTGCAGGAATGTGGTAACAAGCAAAAGGATTTTGTCCGAATGATTGGTGTGCAGTCGACCCATCTGAATGAATGTATCAAAGGTAAGTACCAACTAGTACAATACATCAGCATACAGGTCACCTAAGATAGATTAATAAAAAAAGACGAACCATTCTAGTTCGTCTTTCCTCCATAAAACAATGAATCTATTTCGTCATATAACGGTAGATGGTTTCGCTCTAGATACATATAAAACTGTGCATCGTCAATGTTCCGATCAATCAAATTGACCGTCGCCTTTGAGAGCGATCCATCATCTCGCAACATCTCAATAACACCATCCTTGACCAAATACAAGCATAACCTATCCTCATACTTGACATAAAATGACTTGGCATAGGCATTGCATATCAAATGATCATACTCAGGATGAATCATAGCTGGATTGGATGTCAGCGTATAGGCTCCATATCGATGTACCCTAGTAGGGGTGCCATCATCATACTCGATGATATAATACATCGTATCGGGCTTTATATAAAGTGATCCCAATCGAATCTTTTCCCGCAAGTTCTCCTGCATCTTCTCCTTCAATGTAGGCATCATCCAAGCCATCGGATTGGCAGCGTTATATACTAACTGAAACTCAATATCAGTAATCTTCCACCCTCCAAGTATATCTTCTTTGGAAACCTCATTGTAAACAATCCCCTCTATCTCTGGCTTTTCACAAGCAAAGAAGAGCGAGAGCATCGTTACAATTGATAATAAATAATAACGTCTCATATATGGATCAGTTTAGATATTAATATTCAGATATACGATGGAAGGGGCTTTTTTGAGTGCAGATTGACGTCAATCTGCACCACCGAATTCCATCAGATACGCTTTTATAAATGCATCAAGATCTCCATCCATTACGGCCTGCACATTAGAGGTCTGGTAGTCCGTACGATGATCTTTCACACGACGGTCATCAAAGACATAACTACGAATCTGTGAACCCCACTCAATCTTCTTCTTACCCGCTTCTATCTTGGCTGACTCTTCTCGTCTCTTCTCCAACTCGATCTCATACAACTGAGATTTCAACAGACGTAAAGCATTCTCTTTATTCTTAGGTTGATCACGCGTCTCCGTGTTCTCAATCACAATCTCATCATCCTGGTCTGTTAATACATTATGGAACTTATAGTGCAAACGTACACCCGACTCCACTTTGTTCACATTCTGACCTCCTGCACCACTCGAACGGAACGTATCCCATGATAATCCCGCAGGGTTGATCTCAATCTCGATCGTATCATCCACCAAAGGTACAACAAAAACAGATGTAAACGAAGTCATTCGTTTCCCTTGTGCATTGAACGGAGAAACACGAACCAAACGATGGACACCATTCTCACTCTTCAGATAACCATAAGCATAATCTCCTTCCACCTTGATGGTAACGGATTTTATACCTGCTTCATCACCTTCCAGAAGGTTGGCAATCTCTGTCTTATATCCTTTTGACTCACACCAACGAAGATACATACGCATCAACATATCGCCCCAGTCCTGCGCCTCGGTTCCACCGGCTCCAGCTACAATCTTCAAGACCGCACCCATCTTATCCTCTTCCTTACGAAGCATATTCTGAAGCTCTAATCTCTCAATCAAATCGATCGCATGTGCATAAGCATCATCCACTTCAGCCTCCGTAACAGCCTCTTCCTTGAAGAAATCAAAAGAGAGTTGCAACTCATCTGCTGCTGCCTTCACTTCATTGTATCCTTCCACCCAACGTTTCAGGTCTTTGATCTTCTTCATCTGCTTTTCAGCATTCTTCTGATCCTCCCAAAATCCAGGGGCCTGAGTGTGGAGTTCCTCCTCCTCAATCTGTACTAGTTTAGCATCTATGTCAAAGATACCTCCTCAACGCATCCTCGCGTTCCAACACATTCTTCAGTTGGTCTATCGTAATCATGATTTTATAATTGTTTATTATTATTTTATACCGATAATTGGTGTAGCTCCTTTATCTCCAGACATATAAGTAGGAAGCTTACCGTCCCATTTCTCAATTGCATACTGACGAACCAATAGATCATTCAATGACAAAGCTACAACACGGTTGTAATACGCTTCACCATCACCCTTGATCTTTAACGCATTTGCTTCTCCTTGTGCTTTGGCAATCTCTATCTTTGCATTTGCCTCAGCTTCTTTTACCTTGTTCTCAGCCTTCAAAGCATTCTGTACAGCCTCATTCTTCGCATTGATAGCCTCAGCCAATGTATTAGGAGGAGTGATCTGAGAAGTGAACTCTTCCACGATGAAACCTTCATTTCCTAAGCTTTTCTCCAAACGCTCACGTACAGCAGTCTCGAATCCACCACGATTCGCCATCAACGAATCTGATGTATATTGATTGGCACAGATACGATATGCTTCATAGATACAAGTTAAGATATATCCATTCTCAATATCCTGTAATGACTTTCTATATTTTACGAAGACATCGATAGATTTATCAGGATCCAAACGATATGCGATGGTCGGATCCATCGTAAATATACTAGCATCTTTTGCATTTACAGAGAAAGCTGCATACGTCTTACGTTGTACATAGATAGGATACTCAAACACATTCTGTGTAATTGGGTTATACCATACCCATCCTTTACATGTTCCGATCACACCTCCACGTTTGTCTGAATCACTCGACCATTTATAAAACTTGATTCCCACTGATCCTGAATCAATCGTTGTACAACACTTCGTAGCAATAAAGATGGCCACCAACACGATACCCAACGGCAAGAGCATCTTCTTGAACTTTTGTCCTTTATCCATTATGTTTTTTGCACTCGAACTAATATTGTTCTTCTTATCATTAAATGATTGACTGTAAACTGCCATATAGTGTCTTTTTTAATTGTTATTATTAATTCTCTTTATACATATTTTCAATCTCTTTCTCATAATGCTGAGCTATCACCTTTCGCTTTAACTTCAACGTCAGTGTCAACTCATCATTATCCGGTGTAAACGGACGAGCCAACAATGTGAACTTCTTCACCTGCTCATACGCAGACAAGTCGGACTGAAGATGTTGGATACGTCCCTCATAGAAGGCGATGATCTTTTCGTTCTGCAACAAATCCTCGATGGAATCGTAACTAATCTTAGCACTTTCTGCATACGATTTCAAGACAGAATAAGCTGGGACAATCAGCGCTGATACATATTTCCGTTGATCAGCAATGATGGCTGCCTGCTCGATATATTTATCCACCACCAATTTACTTTCCACCTGTTGTGGAGCTACATACTTACCATTTGATGTCTTAAACAACTCCTTGATACGTTCACGAATAACGAGACGACCTTGTTTGGTTAAATAACCGGCATCACCCGTACGGAACCAACCATCAACAAAAGCACTGGCATTGGCCTCAGGTCTATTATAATAGCCCTCTGTGATGGTTTTACCACGCAATAGAATCTCATCGTTTTCACCGATTCGCACTTCGACCTCAGGCATGATATCACCTGCAGAGTTTATCTCATAATCCCTGTTGGCTGGATTATAACAGGAGACTGTAGCGGTTGACTCAGTCAAACCATATCCCACACAGATATTGAAACCGACACTGTGCAAGAAGATATTGACATCATCAGAAAGAGCAGCCCCTGCTGTTGGGAAGAAACGACCTCGGTCCAATCCTATCACCTTCTTCAGGATCTTAAACAATGTATGTTCATAGAACCAGTATTGAATCGAAAGCAACGTAGGAACCTCCTTGTCATAACGTCTGTATTGCAGATTGCATTTCTCACCCACTCTGATAGCACGACGCATCACCTTCTGCATAAAAGGAGAGAAAGAATCAATCTTATCATTCACACCCATATAGATCTTCTCCCAGAAACGAGGAACCGCACACATGCATGTCGGACGCACCTCTTTCAGGACAGACTGGATTTTCTTAGGATCCTTATTCACTGCCACCACCATATTATTCAACATACAGAAATAAGACCATGCCCGCTCAAAGATATGACTGAGTGGCAAGAATGACAATGATAAATCCCTATCCGATATGTTAGTCAGACGGATATTATGAATATGAAACGCTTGCTGGTAGTTTGATTGACGGATGATAACACCCTTAGGCTCACCCGTCGTACCAGACGTATATATCAGCGTGGTTAAATCCTGCAATGAGAGATGATTCAATCTCTCTTCCAACTGTTTATCGGCTGTTGTCGATTCTTTTCCATGCTTGATGAAAGCATCGAAAGAGATAGAAGCATCGATACCAGCCAACTGAATAGTAGGATCTATCGCAATGATTTTTTTAAGATAATTAGACTGATGTAACACCTCAACAGCACGATCATATTGATACTGTTCCCCTACAAAAATCAATCCAATTTGAGCATCATTTACTATATAATTCACCTGAGACGAAGAAGAGGTCGCATAAAGAGGAACGGTTGTAGCGCGAACAGCCTGACAAGCCAGATCCACAGCAATGATTTCGACCATATTTTGTGAAAAGATAGCCACACGATCTTCTTCCTTCACGCCCATTTCAATCAGTGATTTAGCAATCACCTTAACCTGAGCAGCCAATTCACCCCATGTGACGTCCTTCCATTTTCCTTCAACATCATCACGAAATTTTAAAATAGAACGATTAGCAAAATTCTTTGCCTTCTCGAACACCATTTTTCCTAAATGCACACATTCCATGTTATACTATTTTTATGACGCTAAAAACAAGATCATCTATGATTATTTACAATCTGACCAAAAAAGTCTTTCTCCGTATTAATGCGTTGCAGAGCTTTCTTTGCCGCCTCTTGATGGGAACTTCTTTTAGAATAGCCAACACCTTCTGAGATATCAATTCCAGCAATCGCCACTTTCGAATAAAAAATAATGTTATTATCTCTATCCTTTTTCTCTAGATACGTGATGAAATCGACGTCAACTTTATATTTGTGTCCCCACTCAATCAAGCGAGATTTGAAGTTTTGTTCTACAACAGCCAACGATGGTATATCCAAATACGATTTAAACACAACATCCTGCATGAATCCGAAGGCTCTTTTATATCCTCTATCCAAATAGATAGCACCATAAAGCGCTTCAAAAGCATTACCGTAGATGTTCAGATTATGAGAATGCAAGGTCTTTGGAATTGTCATCATCTTATTGATTCCCATATCCACCGCCAGTTTATTCAAGGTCTCACGTTGCACAATCTTCGAACGAAGGCTAGTCAGATATCCCTCTTCCTTATCAGGGAACATTCGATAAAGTACATCCGAGACAACAGCCTCTAGAATAGCATCTCCCAGATATTCCAATCGTTCATTATTGATTCTATGGCCTTGCTTATCCTTAGCACAAAATGACTTGTGAAGGAGAGCTAACTCATAATACTCCATGTTTTTAGGAGCAAATCCTAATAGCTCTTTTAACATAAAATAAGGCTCCTTGCGACGAACCATCAAGAGCCTTATTTTGTTTACTATTTTTTTTACGAACACTAATACTCTAATTTTTTAAATACAACCGTGGCATTATGGCCACCAAAACCAAACGTATTGGACATTGCCACACGCACTGTCCGACGTTGTGAAGTATTGAACGTATAGTTAAGAGAATAATCAATCTCCGGATCCTCATCCCCCTCCTGGTGATTAATCGTAGGAGGAATCATATCGTGCTGGATGGCCAACACAGAAGCAATTGACTCAACAGCTCCCGTTGCCCCCATTAAATGACCCGTCATTGACTTAGTGGAACTGATATTCAGTTTTTTTGCTGCATCACCAAACACCGTTTGAATCGCCTTTATTTCAGAAGGATCACCATTCGGTGTAGAAGTACCATGGATATTGATGTAATCAACATCATCCACAGACAATCCAGCCTCCTTTAATGCGTTCTGCATAACGAGAACAGCCCCTACTCCATCCGGATGAGTGGCTGTGATATGATAAGCATCTGCCGAAGCACCCATGCCCACCATTTCTGCATAAATATGAGCGCCACGTCTTACCGCATGCTCATACTCTTCTAAAATCAAACAACCGGCTCCCTCACCCAAGACGAAACCATCTCTCGAACCACTTAACGGACGAGAAGCTGTCTGATACTCATCATTACGAGTTGAAAGTGCACGCATGGCATTAAATCCACCTATTCCACTGATGGTAATAGGAGCCTCTGTTCCTCCAGTTATCATCACATCAGCCCGTCCCAGACGAATCTGGTCATAAGCAAGACCTAAAGCATGTGTCGATGAAGCACAAGCCGATACAACTCCAAAATTAGGACCTCTGAAATTGTACTGCATCGAGATATGTCCGGCTGCCATATTGGCAATCATTCGTGTGATAAAAAATGGATTAAAACGAGGAAGATCAGGATTCTTTAAATACTCTGAAAAATCATGCTCATACGAACCTATTCCCCCGATTCCAGTAGAAAAGATAACACCAACACGATTCTTATCCGTCTCCTCAAGATTCAACGCAGAATCTTCAACCGCCTCTTTTGACGCTACCAAAGCAAATAGAACATGACGATCATATTTGCGTATATCCTTGTGATCAAAAAATGCCTCCGGCTGGAAACCTTTCACCTCACAAGCAAAACGTGTCTTGAACTTTGATGCATCAAAAAGAGTAACGAGGTTGGCACCACTTACTCCCTTAAGCAAATTGTCCCAGTAAGCTGAAACACAATTTCCAATGGGAGTAATCGCTCCAAGCCCCGTTACTACAACTCTTTTCAAACTCATAAAGTGAATTTATTTCACGCTATTTTCAATGTGAGCTATTGCTTCACCTACAGTAGTGATTTTTTGAGCTTGATCATCAGAAATTTGTACACCGAATTCTCTTTCGAAATCCATAATCAACTCTACAGTGTCAAGAGAATCTGCACCCAAGTCATTTGTGAAACTTGCATCATCAGTTACTTCTGCTTCTGATACACCCAACTTCTCTACAATAAGCTCTTTTACTTTTGCTGCTACGTCAGACATAATTCTAAATTTTTAGTTAATAATTTAAGTACTAATTTTTTTATTAAATTTGCGGTGCAAAGGAACAATTTTTTAACGATATAAAATAATTATTGTTAAGGAATTTTTAGTGATATTGCACATTATAAAAAAATTGTGCAATTTTTTAACAAATTTTAAGTTTTATATTTTTCTGTATTTCATTGATTATCAAACAATAACATAAAACATGAAAAAAATTATAATTTTTGCTTCTGGTTCAGGTTCAAACGCTGAAAACATCATTTCCTATTTTTCTTCTAACAAAGAAGTGGCATTTCCATGCATATTATCAAACAAAGCGGATGCCTATGTGAAGGTTAGAGCAGAAAAATTAGGGGTTCCTTTTAAATATTTCACAAAAGAGGAATGGAAAAATGGAGATATTCTTCGTTTCTTGAAAGAAGAGAATGCTGATTTAATTGTTTTAGCTGGATTCTTATTGAAAGTGCCTGAGGACATCATCAAAGCTTTCCCAAATAAAATCATCAACATCCACCCTTCTCTATTACCAAAACATGGTGGAAAAGGAATGTATGGAATGCATGTTCATGAAGCTGTGGTTGCAGATAAGGATAAGGAGAGTGGCATATCAATTCATTATGTAAATGAGAACCTAGACGAGGGCGCAATCATCTTCCAAGCTAAAGTGGAAGTAAAACCAACTGATACTCCTGAAGATGTTGCACACAATGTTCATGCATTGGAGTATGAATATTTCCCTAAAATTATAGAGACGTTATTATAATCGTCAAAAAGCACGATTACATCGGATAAAAAGAGGTTCGGAGATTCCAAAGATAAGTTCTAAAGATACGGAAAAATGAGCAAAGGAAAAGTGTTAATGGCAATGAGTGGCGGCATTGATAGCACCATGTCAGCAATATTATTACAAGAGCAGGGCTACGAACTTGTAGGTGCCACCTATCGTACATGGGATAGCATGAAGGAGAGCTGCCTCGCGAAAGAGAAAGGATGCTGTACAATCGACGCTATCATGGAAGCGAAACACATGGCTGAGAAACTGGGATTCGAACATCATATCATCGATTTCAGAGAGAACTTCCGTGAACTTGTCATACAGAACTTTATTGATGAGTACATGAACGGCCGTACGCCCAACCCATGTGTGCTATGTAACGCAACCATCAAATGGGGAAAACTCATCGAAGTAGCCGATCAATTTGGCTGTGACTTCATCGCCACCGGTCATTATGCTCAAATCAAAGAAAGTAATGGACATCTCTACCTCAGTGAAGCAGCGGATACGCTAAAAGACCAAACTTACTTCCTTTGGAAAATCAAAGAGGAACACTTAGCACGGACACTCTTCCCCTTAGGTCAATACACCAAGAAAGAGGTTCGCATGATGGCTAAGGATCGTGGATATGAGAAACTATCCACCAAGACAGAGAGTCAAGAGATCTGTTTTATACCCAACGATGATTACAGAGATTTCCTTCGGAAGAATGTAGAGGATTTTGATCAAAAATGTGTCCCAGGTCACTTTGTCGATATGCAAGGTCGCAAGATCGGCACACACCAGGGATTTCAAAACTATACCATCGGGCAACGAAAAGGCCTACGAATTGCTTTTGGCGAACCTCGCTATGTAGCAGGAATCAATGCAAAGAAAAACACGGTGAAACTGGGAGAACGTGATGACTTACTCACATCGACAGTGCATGCTGTAAACTGTCAATTCACCCATGTCGAAGAGATTCTGGAAGATCCAAAAGTAGAAGCACGAATACGATATAACAGTCCCGCTATGACAGCAAAAGTTGAGATAGAAGGGGAGAAAATGAAACTATTATTTGACGAACCTGTTTGGGGCGTTGCGCCCGGACAATCCGTTGTTTTATATAAAGATGGACGTGTGATCGGCGGAGGTGTGGTAAAGAAATAACTTCTTAAAACCCTCCTTTATTCCTAGGATGAAACTGAATAATTTCCTCTCTAAGACGTTGTGTGTCAATATGTGAATAGATTTCAGTTGTCAGAATGGATTCATGTCCCAACATCTCTTGTATGGCTCTAAGATTGGCACCTCCTTCCAACAGATGGGTTGCAAAGGAGTGACGAAAGGTATGTGGACTTATCTCTTTCTTAATTCCAGCTAATTCTGCCTGCTGTTTTACGATATAAAAGATCATCACACGGGTTAAATGCATCCCTCTTCGATTTAAAAAGAGATAATCCTGTTGTCCATTCTGAATAGGAAGGTGACAACGGTCCTGCAGCCAATTTGAGATCTCACGTAACGCTTTTCGTGAAATAGGGACTAATCGTTGCTTATTCCCCTTACCAATAACCGAGATATACTCTTCTTTAATATAAATATTTGAGATTTTTAGATTCACCAATTCAGAAACACGCAGGCCACAACTGTAAAGTGTTTCTAAAATAGCTTTATTCCGCTGTCCTAAGGGCTCTGAGAGATCCACGCTATCAATAATAGCATTGACTTCCTGTAAAGTTAAAACTGTAGGCAGATGAAGCGGTAGTTTCGGTGCAGAAATCAACTCAGTTGGATCATCTGCTAGGATCCCTTCTGCTAAAAGGAACTTATAAAAGGACTTAATGCCGGATATCACCCTTGCCTGAGAGCGTTGGGCGATACCCACTTCCGACATATCAATGATAAAATCTTCCAAGATCTCATGCGTTACCTCTTTGTAATCGATATGAGCATCGGAAAGATAATCAAGTAATTTGGCTAAATCTTCAAAATAGGATACTTCCGTATTATCAGATAAAGAACGTTCCAACAGGAGATAGGAACGATATTTAGAGATGACAGGGTCAGAAAGATACTTCTCAGCATTCATTGTCTTGTCGTTGCTGATTGATTTGAATCAATGCCTCTAACGCCAACCGATATGAATCCATGCCAAATCCTAAGATAACACCTCGACATGCAGGTGATAAGAAAGAATGATGTCGAACCTCCTCGCGCTTATGTACATTCGAAATATGAACTTCAACAACCGGACAATTAATCGATCGTATGGCATCAGCAATAGCCAAAGAAGTATGAGTATATGCACCAGCATTTAAGACGATTCCATCGCAGATAAATCCTGTCTCCTGTATCACATTAATCAGTTCCCCTTCAACATTTGATTGGAAATAGCTTAAATTCAAATCAGGATATTTTTCCTTGAGTATATCAAGATACTCCTCGAATGATTGAGACCCATAGATAGTTGGTTCACGTTTCCCCAACATGTTCAGATTAGGTCCGTTGATAATCATAATATTCAACACGATCGTAAAAATTTAGTTAGATAACAATTCTTCAGCAAAATTATAAATTTGATAGAATAGAACAAAATTTGTAGAAGTGAGTTCTATTAATTCATCGATTAAATTCATCCATATATCTGGCACCGTAAAGACGATGTGCACATCGTCTCAAAGAGAATCAAACCAAATTCAAAAATCTCAAGAAATGATTAACAAGATTGCTCCTCTGCCGTAGAATGAGGGAGGAAGGAAACCTCTTTGAAAAAATAGAATCTGCGTTCTCCTTCTTCTGTCTCTAATACGAGTCTGCCCTCTGGCTGAACATCTATAATCTGAGCTTTAAAAACACCGCTTTTATCAGAGAAAAATGCATATTCATGAATCTTGTATAAGACAGATAAATAGGCTGTATTTAATTGATTCTTGAAATATACCTCATCTGAATGACGGAGTAGGAAAACAACTTTCTCTCTTATCTGTTCTATCATTAGATCTTTATCATACAAAAGCTGGTCGTTAATCTGTCTCAACGATATGGGATTAGGTAAATTAGAAGGAAAATCAGTCTGCTCAACATTCAGTCCGATACCCACAATCGAATTTTGTATTTCATCCCCTAACAATAGATTTTCGATCAATATCCCCGCTATTTTTTTATGGTGGTAATATATATCATTCGGCCATTTTATCGAGAAATTCTCTGCTTCTTCAGGAAGCCATTCTCTTAAAATCGAAACCACTGCAAGAGAGACAATCTTCGAAATCAAAAATTGTTCTTTGATTCCTATCTGGGGATATAATAAAATGCTAAACAAGAGATTCTTCCCTTTTTCTGACACCCAGGTATTACCTATTTGTCCACGTCCTGCCGTCTGATAGTGAGCCGACACGACATATCCCATGGGGAAGGTCACTTGTTTAGCATCAACCAATGAACGTAAAAAATCATTGGTGGAATGTACTTCATCTACCACCAGAAAATGATCATACTTCTGATGATTGGAAGTAAGCATTATCTACAGAAATGTTTCGTTACGCACCATGTGTAGCCCAACATCACTTCATGCGAACCGTAGTTCTGACGGTTGAAGGTTGTTAA
>JBGUIU010000225.1:0-14948 GCA_045113275.1 Paludibacteraceae bacterium | reverse complement strand
CCGTCTCTCCAGCACTTACAACGAACTATTTTTCTACGACGGCAAGAAATTGTGGTTTGGCAAGCCAGGTAATTGCGGGGAGGAGACACTGGTCTTTGAACAGGATGTCTTCAGTCTCCGTACCCATGCCTCCATCCTGCCACACAAGGTGTCGGCCTATGAGTATTTCGTAGAACCAGACACCATGGATTGTGCCAATGCCAGCAAAGCCTCTCTGACTGGGATGCTGGGGGATGTGGCGAAAGCCTCTGACCGACTCTATGAGGAAGGGGAGCGGATCGCTTCCGGCTCACCGCTGACAGATAAGGGCTATCTGATGTCGTATGCCGACAACAAACAGCGTACCCTTGAGGGAGGAATGCTTAACATAGAAGGGGAGACCCGTACATGCCGCATCAAGTTGGGTTGCGTGGTGGAGATCAGCTTCCCGTCGAAGATGCAAGTTGATTCGATGGGCAAGTTCCGCATCATGAGTATCGTGCATAAGGTGAATAAGGCGGGTAATTACAGCAACCATTTCATAGCGACGCCAGACGGACATGAGTATGTCACCCAGCAGTATCTTGACAGGGTGAAGGCCTATCCAGAGGTGGCGACGGTGAGCAGTAACTCCGATCCGAAGAGTATCGGACGGGTTCAGGTGCAGTTCGATTGGCAGAAGCGAATGAGCAAGAACACCAATTGGATTCAGGTGCAGAGTCCCGATGCCGGAGGAAGTGGCATGAAGAATCGAGGCATGGTGTTTGTGCCAGAGGTCGGTGATCAAGTGATGGTTGGATTCGAATATGGAGATCCCTCTCGTCCGTATGTGATGGGTAGCTTGTTTGGCGGAAAGACTGGAAATGGTGGTGGCAGCGGTAATAATACAAGAAGCATATTCACTAAGAGTGGACATCGTCTTGTCTTTTCTGATGACAAAGGCGGAGGATGGAGTATATTACTTGCCGATGACAATGGAAATAGTATAGAATTGAGTACTTCACAAAAAACGATATTAATCAAGTCGTTGGAGGAGATAAAACTCATGTCTAAAAACATCACATTGAAGGCAGATGAGCAAATCACACAGACATCGGGCAAGGATTTTGAAGTTTCCGTTGGTGGTAGTTTCACACAGAAAGTAGAAAAAGATTGTTCTGTTAGTGTCAAAGGAAAGTCGGAAGAGACGGTAGAAAAAGACAGTAAGCGAACCATCAATGGACAGTCTGATGTTTCAGTTGCCAAAGATTGCAAAACATCTGTTTCAGGCAAGTTGAATCTAAGTGTTGATAAGGATGCAAAACTTGAATTTGGAGGAAAATTAAAATGTGAATCATCAGGAGATAGTACCTTCAATTCCAAAGGCAAGGCATATCTTACAGGAAGTAGTAATGTTTATGTTGGTAAATAGGAGGAGATGATATGGGAAAAGGGAAAAGTCCTAGTAAGGTAAATGACAATACGAATACGGGAAAATCAAAACCTCTTGATGTAGAGTTGACATTTGTGCTTTTTTTTGATGGCACTCTGAATAGTAAAGTCAACGTTGACGATAGAAGAATATATACTGATGAAGAGTTTAAGTTCATTTTTGGATTGAAGTGGGATGTTGTATCTATGGTTTTTCCACCTCTTTTATATAATTCCATCTCTTGTTTGAAAAGGCATGCCTTAAGAAAAAAGATGATTGATTCTGCTAGTTATTCGTATGGGTATTCAAACATTGCGAGATTATATTCTTGTTTTAATAATGAAAATAAAAAGGAAGTAATCCCTATCTATATAGAAGGTGTGGGAACGAAACCGAGAAAAGTCAGATCTGAAGAAATTAAAACGGCCGAAGAATTTGAAAAAAGTAATAGTGAGCAGATGAAATTCTTCCATGGTAAGGGTTTAGATCGTAGAAATGTTAGAGATTTAATTTATAATGTGGTGGCAGGTAATGATTTTGAAGATCCGATTGAATACGCAAACAAGGGTGATACTAAGATGCCAGATGTGGATTATTTTTCAGTATGTAGTGATGACGAGATTGGTGCGACGTATGGTTTCGGAGATTTTGGAATCAAGGCAAAGGTTGAGAGAGCTGTTTTTGAAATCAACAAACAAATTCTTGCATATTTTGAAGAAAATAATATAAAAGAAGATGTAAATAGTTTCAAGCTTAAGTTCATAGTTTATGGAAGTGGAAGAGGAGCTGCCTCAGCAAGATGTTTTTGTTCTAATTTGAAGAAGAAAAATTGTAAGACAGAAGATGAAAACATTAATGATAAACTATCGAAATATGTGCCTATTGAAATGGGAAAAACAGGAGTTGATTTGATAAAATCTGTTTATACGCCTGGCGCATCGGCTACGATAGCGTCTATAATAAAAGACGGTGTGACTCCATATACAGTATCGGGGGCTATATTGCCTCCACTTGCTCCAGAAGGTTTAAAAATGTTATTAGGGGAAAGTACGCTCAAGGGAGCATTACTAGGAACAATCATTCCGGGTGGTTGGGGAGTAGTAATTGGTCCAGCAGAATGTTTGGGAGTTAAACTTTATCAGAAGCATGAGAAAAAAGAAAAGGCAAAAAGATATTTGCAAGATGAAAACAGCTTAAGTATAAGCTTGTTGGAGCGTTTTGAGAAAGACGGTTTTGGTAAATATGTAAGTAATCCTGATGTTTCTGTTGAATTTTTGGGCTTGTTTGATACCATTTCCGCTTATGGACTGGATTATGATTTACGAGACAATGTCAAGGAGTTGTCATTAGATAAGAAAATTGAAGTAAAAAATGTCTTTCAAATTTGTGCGGCTGATGAATTTGAGTTTAAGTTGACTGATATTTCATCGTATGGGAAAGGACGTGATTCATATATTATTCTTCCTGGACGTAATCGCGATATTGGAGGAGGTAATTCTTCGACTTTTTATAGTCTTATTCCGTTTGATTTAATGAAGGAAAAATCTATAAGTTGTTGTGGCAAAAATTATTTTAATAGTTCTAATGCCGATCAATACCAAGCTCCTTTTAAAACGTCAAAAATGGGTAAAAACGGCAAAAAGGTAATAGATGAGGTAGCATATGAAAATACTTCTTTCTGGCAGTCATGTAATGGTAATGAAGATAAAATAAATGACAGATTTAATAAACTAAAAGATTTTAAATCAGTTGTTGATTCGGGGAGGTTCTCAGACTATTATGACATTTGTTATAATGCGGAGGGAAAGACTTATAGCATATACTCTGAAAAACAAAAGAAATATTTCACAAGATTTTTAAGTATTTATTGTCTAGATTATCGCCCTCGTGCTTCGTATGATGAGGTAAGAAATTTATATAAGGATGAAATGGAGTATAAGATAAATGATATTAGAAAATTTTTTATGAAAATTGAAATGTCAGATGTCCGCACTTTAAAAAATCGAATTAGAGATAATGTATTTGGATATTACTGTCGGTATGTGATATCTGATAGCAAACATGAATCGATGGCTGGAGATGGAATGCAAAGTTCCGAAGAAGGAATTCAAGCGAATGAAGGAAGTAATACCCTAGATTCGAATAAAGGGAGTAAAACGGAAGTAAGAGGGGAAAATACAAGTCTTTCTGGAGAAACTAAGGCAGCAACTAAAGATCATAAAGGGACAGAAAAGGAGGGAACAGAAAGTAATAAGAAGGGAACTAAAGGGGGGAACAAAGGATAAGCGGAAGAGTGGCAGTAATGAAAGGGATAGTAAAAGAAAGGGTAATTTTTAAATACAAGGAATAAATGGATAAATATAATTACGAGGTGTCTTGTTCAGCACCTATATTAAGTCCCATACGGGTTTTGGTCGCTGATTTTATAGGAGAATCAGGCGCACTATCAGCAACGTTTGGCAATCCGTTTATACATAACGGAATGGGATCAGGAATAAATGGAATCGCAGGTTCGTTGGATAATAAGTATTGCCTTCCTAAAATTATTGAAGCAATATGGGCCTCTTTCGTTGATAGAAAAGTCTATTGTGTGGTTGCATTCTTGCCATACGATGAAATACTATCTCTATTCAAAAAAGATGAAGAGTTTGATCATCTGGATTTATGTTTCTTGCCTGGAGGTAAATTAAAATTATATGTGAAAGGACATAATCGTAAGTTGTTGCTGGATTGGGAAGTCCCTGCTTTTGAGGAAGAGGATGATGCGATATTGAGGTATATATATGGTTCGTTTGACTATAAAGATAAGTATTGTCAAAACGTGGAAGATTTTTTTGAAGCCATATATTCTAAAGCATCTGATTTAGAAGAATTATGGTATATATACATGAAAAAGAATAATTCCATCGCCAATTCGTTAAACAGGTATCTTCAGAGATTCAACTATGAGTTGAAATTTGAATTCGAGGATACGATGACAAACAGCCTTATGGTTGGATCTAAGTTTGTAAACCACGAGCGTTATCTCTCAACTGTTGAATATAATAAGGAAATTGAAATGCCATCGAGATTGGAGAATATTAAAGCAGTGTGGAATACAAAAGATTTTCATTATACTTGTTTCATGTACTTCAACGAAGAAGAGATGCTTGATGTTTTTGATGAGGCATACGGTGAAGATAGGACTCAAAAGGGAGAGCTTAAAATCAAGGTGTGCAAATACAATAATTTATTTGACATCTTTTTGAATGTTGGTGATACGTCTATTAAGTTAGAAAAAACAGAAATTAGAGTCTTTCAGGATCCAATCGATGATCCCAATGGAGCAGGAACATTAATTTATAAAAATTACGATGGAGACCACCATAATCATTTTATTGATGAAATAGAGTACTTCGATAGGTAATTATTTAAAAAAGTTACGTTATGAATCAACTTGATGGATCATCTTTAAAATACGAATTCACTTCTTTGGTTACATTTGCTAATGGCGAGTGTAGTGAGTTCAAGAAAAAGGAGGCATTGCAGATAAATAAAAAGGGAAGAGGGTATCTATTCACTTTTTTAGGATCTTCTGATGAAATGCTTCAGAATGAGCCTGTAGAGGATGTTGATGAGATTGTCCTGACATTTGGAAAGGCACTTTATCCGTTGACCATGCAGGTGTCTGAAAATTTCCTTCCCGAACAGCTGGTCGATTTTCAAGCGGTGAAGGATCGTTGGTTGAAGTTGCGAAATGAGTTGTCTGAAAAAAATGATTACAACTATTACATAAACAAGGAACTTGATAAATATGAGCTTGGATTGAAATCAGAGGAAAAACTTTTTTCAATTCTAAAAGAAAATATGTTCTATAAACTTCTCTTTTGGCAGATGGGAGAGGAGAGACAATCTCTTGTCATTCGTGATTTCCCTGCTTGGACAAGATTGTCTATTTTCTCCTTCCAGCATCCTAAAAAAGAGAATGAATCTTGGTTGTTTGATACCTACGATGTGCACGACGAAGGCAGTGGACATCTTCTGAGCGGACATGCCACCATACATTATACGCGTGGTGACGACGATATGCCAAAGCAGATTGTTGTATGGGCTAGGATCGAGGAGGAACACATCGGCTATTTTACAAAACAAATTACCATAAAAAGAATAGAGTAATGGAAGAGGAATTCGTTGTGAAGGGAGCGATGGCAACGTGTATGTTTGGTGTTGCTCCGGCTATGATAAATGTGATGGACAATACGAATGTGTACATCAATGGAAATTTAGTGGCCACCACCATGTCTCTGGGCCCTACGTTCCAATCTCCTGCGTTTGGTACATGCAACATGGTACCCAACATGCCTAAACCATGTGTTGCTGCCATCACGAAGTGGGATATGGCTTATACCGGGATGAAAATCAACAGAATTTCCAATCCCCTGACAAAGAATAGCAAGGGTACTTGTGCCTTGGGATGCCCTATGTGCATATCATTCAAGACGACAGGTCAGTTCCCCAAACCAGGTGTGCCTCTTCCTAAAGTGGCTAAGGTGGAACATCAGTCGGACATGAATCCTTTGGCTACAAATGAAGTGCCATCGAAAGAGGATAAGAAAAAACCGATTGTCAAAGAGTCACATTTTATAGATTTTGATGGTAGCTTGATCGGTTCTGTTCCTGATGATGGTATTGTCTCATTAATGGCAGAAACAGAAGATGCAGATCCTGGACAGAATGTCACCTTCACCATCACGAATAAAACAAGTGGGGGGAGTGTTACTGCTACTGGTGCTGTGGGTTCTGATGGCAGAGCCTACGCTTTTGGTGTGGATGTCAGCTCTCTTTTAAAAAGAGATAAGACTGAAGACCTCGTTGTAAAGGCTAAAATATAATTTTTATGGATAGAATAACATCAGAATATACACGAGAAGAACCATATAGTGGTCCTAAACGTTACCCACAAAGTAATGGTTATTGGACGGATAAAGATGGTAATATAATAAAAAATCCCAGGAAATGTGATAATCCACCTCCATACTGGCATTTGAATGGCACTCACAAAGGTGGTAATACGGATATCAATCCACCCAAACCACGAGAGGCCAGAAAATATAAAAAAGAAGAAAAAAAACAATGGTGTGAAATCGTTGCTTATTATAATGATGCTATAGCGAAACATAACATAAACCACAAAGGAGAAGAAGGTTTTGTTCCCGTACCTCTTCCGTGGGATGGAAGTGTTCCATTTAATGAAGATGGCGTGCCGGATTTATCTGTTGTTTCAAGGGGTGAGGTGAAAGTGGATATGCAGCTTTATGGCACTAACATACTTAAAAACAGCAAGGATGATGGTAGGTATGACAATTTTAAACTCGCCAATGCTGCTTTAGGTGACAAACTAAATCCCAAGCGTTCGCCAGAGGAGGTTGAAGCCTGGATGGAAGAGAACGGTTACACATGGCATGAAATGGACGAAACAGGAAACATGCAAAAAGTACCATCTGCTGTTCACGGATGTATTAGCCATAATGGTGGTGTTAACATGTTTAAGAGTTTGCATAAAGAGGGCAAACTGGATGGCTTTGAATTCTCAGCGGATTCTAATGAAATGACACCTCCTAAGAAAGGAAATAAAAAACGAAATAAAAAATAAAATAAAAAATAATAATATGGATAAACTAAACGACCCTGTATTCGGAGATTTGGAATACAATAAAGAAGGCTATTGGACAAAGAAAATAGATTTTACTCTTTTCGGATTTGAAGATCCAATTGACCTTATGGTCAAATGCTCAAAAGAAGAGGAGATTACTGATGCTCAGCGTAAAGCATATAAATCATATTTTGATAGTTTTCAAAAATTAGAAAACGAATTCCCTGCTGTTCAACTTGCTTATTATAAGGACCACTATGAGGAAATTAATAGAATATGGCCTGTAGATGAAGAGTTGAAGCTTGAGAATGTTAATGAGGATGCTTCGTTGGATACTTTCGATTGTAGGTCTTTGTATATTGATCGAAATGGCAATTACGGATGGCTTGCGGAATTTATATGGGATAGATATCCAATCACAGTCGTCCTCTCCGGTGATAAGATCCGCATATATGAAGGCTGGGCGGTGATTGTGATGAACTATGCCTTGGTCAACGATGAAGCGTTCGGTGAGATGGTCTATGAAAAAGCTTCATGGAAGAAGTGGGTTAAGATGGACATCAATGGGAAGGAAGGCGTTTGGGTTCCCGTAGTGGCAGATGCCTATCCAGGTGAAGCAATCACGCCAGAACAGAGAAAGAACTATCTGACGTATTTGGAGAAAAAAGAGGATTTCTTTGATGAGCTTCCCAATGCATTGATGACCTATTACCTTGAGAATTATGATTATGTGAAGGACTGGTGGGGAAAAGTTCCGACTAAATATAACAAAAAAAATATAAACATGGATTCTCTCATGTCGCTTATTGAGTTCCAAACGATATTCTTCAATCGGGATGGCAAGCGGTTCGGTTGGCTGTGCAGTTGTCCGTGGGATGATGTTCATGGCTTGTCTTTCGATTTTTCCGATGACGAGATAGAAATTGGCTGGCAGGAGAAGTTGTTCAGATAATGGAAATCAACGCCCACACCGAGGTGACCAATCCACTGACCTACAACGACGAGCATTGTAGGATAGAGAAAACATGTGTATGAACCCGCCTCTTGATTGACAACGCCGTGGGTATAGGATGATGCCAGCCACTCCATTCCGATGATGTGTGTGATGCTCCAGTCGCCAAGGGACGGCATAATACAAACGTGGATTACTCAAAGTATTCAAACTCTTCTAATTCACCTGATTCAAAGATGCCGTCTTCTCCTTTTCTGACGATGGTTTCGTTCTTGTACTTCTCTTTTTTGTATGTTGTCTTTTCCTTTATCTTGCCATTGGCGCCATAGATGCAGCACTCGGTCATATTCCCATTAGCGTCGTATTGACGGACTTCCTTTTTTTGTGGGGCGGTTCCTGCTTTATAGGTGCTCTTTTCTATCTCTTTTCCGTTGTCGTCGTACTTATACACATATTTAGTCTTTTGTCCATCACTTTCTTCAATACATTCTTCAGCCACGAAACCCTTATCATTGTATTTGTAGGTCTTTTTCATATAAAGTGAATTGTCTGAGTCGAATTCACATTCTTCTGCCAGATGTCCATTCTCATCATACTGATAAGTGGTTTTAGACGAAGCCTCTTCCGAGTAATAGGTGTTTAGAATGAGTTTCCCGTTGTTGTCATATTTATTTGTACTCTTCTCTTCTATGCTGTCGTCGCCTGTATATCTGCAATACTCGGTTTGATTCCCTTTCTCATCGTATTTGTAGGTGGTACGATAATTGAAATCCCCATCTGTCGTCGTTTCGCATTCTTCAATCAAAAGTCCTTTGTCGTCGTATTTTGCCTTGTATATTGTGGTGAAGATTCTTACAAAATGAGCAGTCACTTCCTCTATTACCTTGTTGTTTTCATTATATTTAATGGTCTTTTTTAGGAAACAGCGACCTCTGTGGTCATAATCGTATTCTTCTATTCTATTTCCTTTTTCGTCGTATTTGGCGGTAAATCTTGTCCATTCATCATCCCACTCTACGACTTTTCCAGGAAGGTAAGATTCTATGATTTTGCCGTCTTCATTGTAGGTGGTTACTTCTATGGTATCGCCTTTCGTTATAGCATGATCGTGGTCCTCCTTTAATTCGAAGGTGATAACTCTTTTTATTTTTTCGACTTTCTCAACTTTGTCCACTTCCGTTTGTTCAACAGTTGAAACTGACGAATCTGGTTCACATTCTTGCTTACATTCTCCCTTGATATGCTCCACACACGATTCGCAGCCTTTGAATAGGACAACCGGAAACGCTAACATAATTGTGAAGGATATGCCCATTGTCATCATTGAAACATTTTTAAGAAATAGCTTATTTAACACGAGTTTGATGATGCCAAAGACAATGATCAAGAGGATAAAATAAATAATAAAAATGATAGTAGCCATAAATTTAGTATTGATGATGATGCAAATTTACGAAAAAAACAATAATTCAAATTCCTAGCCTGAAAGGCTAAAACAAATATAGTCCATGGTAACGTCCTGGGGTGGTGTGTGAACCCGTGTGGTTAAGTTAAGAGTTAAGAAGGAAGAGTTAAGAGTTTTTTGTCGGACTAATAGGACAAATAGGACGAATGGGGGGCAATGGTCTGTGACGTGATGCCGCCAACCCCGACAGGGGTGGTATATCATAGGCACGGTGTGTACCCCCGTGTTTGTAGGCGTTTTTTGTCGGACTAATAGGACAAATAGGACGAATGGGGGGCAATGGTCTGTGACGTGATGCCGCCAACCCCGGCAGGGGTGGTATATCACAGGCACGGTGTGTAAACCCGTGTGGTTAATCGTCAGGGAATGTGCCACATAGGCCTGAAAGGCCAAAACAGATTTAGCCCATGGACATCGCCGTGGGTTTACACCAGCGTCTGTGATATGGCATCCCCTTGGGATTAGGATATGGTGCACAAATGACATTCCTCACCATACGTGACCGTCATGGAACCGTGGCGTACCCTGTCCGAAATAATTTTTTATAAATTTGAAGACTCGGAATATGTTCATATATTTGTATTATAAATGATATGTTTTTGAACAATCAAGAAAATTCAGTCGGAACAAGATAAATCATATATAGAATATGAGAAAGATAAGAACAATAATTTTAATCATGGCAATTATGCCTCTCTTTTTAAGTTGCTCTAAGATTTGTAATGGAATGATAAATATACTAAAAGAAGTGGCGTATGAAATGGGCGAAGATACGACGAATGTTCCGTTCGAGCCCTTGGAAGGATATAAAATCATTACAATTGAGAGATGCTGTCTTCAGTATGGGCGTGATTATAAGTTTCCATATGTACAGATGGAGGACAAGGAGGTGGAGCGAAAGGTGAACGCTCGACTTCAAATGGGTAATTTTGGGGTGGTTTTCAATGGACCCGATGGGTCTTGTGTGGATGGTATCGATCATTTTGTGAGATTTTCATACGTGGAGGACATGCCGTCGATAAGATTTTCTGATAATAGCTTTTCGCGCAATCTTAGAATTAGAATCGAATATGGATCAACGAGAGCGGGGTATATATACTACAATTTTAATCCAAAGACGGGAGATCTGTACCATTTGGAGGATTTTTTCAGTGAAGAAAACTATTATCTGTTTCAAAGCAAACTATTAGGATACGAATTGATTGATGAAGATGACCTTGTTGATTTGTCTAATTTTGAGTTTAACCAGACTGAAATTGGGGTTCTAATAAGCCTTAGTTCGCGTTTTGACCAGTATAAGTATTTGAAAATAAACATCTCTGACATTGAACCGTTACTGAACGACTACGGACGTTCGGCGCTTATCACGGGCGAGGATTTGGATAAATACCACACCGACCTCCCCAATCTTCTTTATGAGGGAACGATTGGAGAAGAACCAGTCTATTATCTGCGAAGGCATCCATTTGGAGGGAAGGACCAACTATTTTTTAGGAACTCAGGAAAATTTGGGGAAAGAGTCGGAGAATGGTCCTTGCTTGAGTTCCCAGAACAGATGGAAATAATCCCTTCCGAAAGAGACAGAAAGAACATCTATTTTTGTGATTCATATTGGTATGACGGCCAATTTCGGATTAAACACATAGAGAAAGTGAGAGCCTCCGAAGGTTTGGAGCCAGGAGACGATGACTATTATCCGCATTATGAATATAAGGATTTTGGCATGGACTTGTTTTGCTATCGGGTCACGGAAGATGGATTGGAGGGCTATTATCAGACCCCCTATCCATTGGGCCATGAATTGAAAGTGACAGGATTCAACCTTAATGAAGAGGAAGAAGAGGACTATAGATATAGAATAGAGGAATATGGAGTCAAGCCTCAGAAATATCGGGTGAAATTAAAAAAAATGTAAGTATAATATGAGTAAGAAAAGAACCGTCATTTTAATCATGACAATTATACCTTTTTTTTCAAGCTGCTCCAAAATCTATAATGGATTGAAGAATATCCTAGGAGAAATGGCGCATGAGATGGAGGAAGAAACGAAGAAAACTCCGTTCGAGCCCTTGGAAGGATATAAAATCATTAAAATTGAGAGACGCAATCTTAAGAACTGGCATGATTATAAGTTCCCATATATACAGATGGAGGACAAGGAGGTGGAGCGAAAGGTGAACGCACTACTTCAAATGAGAAATTTTGGTGTGATCTTCAATGGACCCGATGGGTCTTGTGTGGATGGTATCGATCATATTGTGAGACTTTCATACGAGGGCAAGCCGACGACAAAATTTTATGATGACAGTTTTTCGCGCAATCTTTGTATTAAAATCGCATTTACTGAGAGTGATGGAACAGAGACGTTAAGATACTACAATTTTAATCCGAAGACGGGCGATTTGTATCATTTGGAGGATTTTTTCAGTGAAGAAAACTATTATAAGTTTCAAAGCAAGCTATTAGGATACGAAGTGACTGAAGAAGAGGACCTTGCGGATCTTACTGATTTTGAGTTTACCCAGGATAAAATTGGGGCTCGGATAAGTCTTAGCTCGCGTTTTGATCTGACTAAGTATTTGAAAATAAATATCTCTGATATTGAACCGTTACTGAACGACTACGGACGTGCGGCGCTTGTCACAGGTGAGGGGTTGGAAAAATACCACACCAACCTTCCCCCACTTCTTTATGAGGGAATGATTGGAGAAGAACCTGTCTATTATCTGCGGGAGCGTCCGTTTAGAGGAGGACGGGATCAACTATTTTTTAGGAACACAGGAAAATATGGGGAAAGAAACGAAAAAGCATACTTACTTGAGTTCCCAGAACAGAGGAGAATATTCATTGACGAAAGATATAGAAAGGACATCCGTTATTGTGATTCATATTGGTATGACGCTTCATTTTGGATTACACACATAGAGAGAGAAGAATCCGACGGTTTGAAGCCAGGAGACCAGGATTATTTCCCAAGATATGTCTATAAGGATTTTGGCGTGGACTTGTTTTGCTATCACGTCACGGAGGATGGATTGGAAGGCTATTATCGGACACCCTATCCATTGGATCATAAATTAAAAATAACAGGATTCGACCCTGATGAAGATGACGAAGAGGAGTATAGAAGTAGAATAGAGAGATATGGAGTCACACCTCAGAAATATCAGGTGAGATTAAAAAAAATGTAAGTCGCCCGTACATTAAACGAATAGGGCTGAAAGACCGTGACAGATATAGTCCACGGGTAACGCTCTGGGTTTAGATGTTCATTAATGGTAATCAGTTTTGTTCTTTCGATAGCAGTTCTAATTTAGATCAAAAACATCAGTCATCGTCATGGTGATGATAATGGTGTGATGATCTTTCCGGACTTCTATATGATTCGTGGTACGCATAAGAATAAAGAATGACAGCTGTTTTCCCGTCTGGCATAAGTTCTAATCTGAAATTCCGATAATCGTATTTGCTGTCAGATTTTCCTTCTGTGGTTTTTTCCTTTTGGAACCCTTTTTCAAAATATTCGTCAGTCAAAAATACTTTATCAATCTTGTCTGAATACCCATACACGATAGGGAAGAAAAGCACTCTGCCATTCACCATTGCCACACCGCTTGAATCAAACTTTTTGAGTTGGGTGCTGTCAATCGGTTCTTCAAACTTATCGAAAATTTCTGTTTGATGGACGATTTTCGCATTTTTTGACAAGCTTACAAACAAGTATTCTGTTGAGTCACTCCAATCCTCAAAAGAAGATATGTGTCCATCGTTTTCTTTGGTACATCTTTGTGAAATAGCTTGTTTAGCAAGCGTTTGATGAAGCCATAGATAATGGGGGAGAGGATAAAATAAATTGCAAAATTTATGCGTAAATACCTTTTGTAATTGATTTTTTTTGTATTTTTGTTTTCACAAGGTTGGGTAAACGACATGTTGTAAGTTTGCTAAATCTATTTACATTGATAAATAATAATCTGAATATATGAAAACATTAGGTGGAGTAATAAGTATCGTATTCTCTCTTGTAACGTCTCTTATTAAAGGTTTTGGTGCGAAAGCGATGGGCATTATTGTTAAGGGACTAATTATGGGTTTGGCTTTTTCTTTGATATTGACACCTCTCATTTTCTCTTGGGGTGAATTTAATAAATGGAGATTCCTCTTCTCAATAGTGTTCTTTTTAGCCGCTGTTGCTGGTATTGTTGTTTATTATGTCTTGCATAAAGCACCTGAAATTATCGATCCATCAATCGACCACACAATTGCTACCAATTATGAGTTCATCCAAAGTAAGGTAGGTCTAGTTTCTGACAAGGCAGATCCTGAAAAATTGTTTAATTCGTCAAAGGATTTTATTTTGAATAAGTTCAAGTTCTTATCCGTATTCTTGTCTGGTGTAACATACGGGGATTTCACTAAATATGCGGATATGGCTGCACAGGTGGGAAGTAATTTCTCGGGTGCGGTAAACTCTTCTTATTCTTATTTGAATGAGTTGGGACAAACGAAGGACGACCCACAAGCCTATTTGGTTACGTTCCTTTCGCCGTTGAAAAAACTATATAGAATTCCTATTGACGATATAAAAGGCAAAATCAAACTTGGCCTTATACTGGTTCCAATCTTGTGTTTGGGCGTTCGAATTTATTTGAATTTCGACCTTGTTAAGAGTTGGTTCTAAGAAGCATTCTTGAAAATTTGACAAAGATCCTCGTGTTAATAAAAAAATCCTAGATGATGTGCAGATCGACGATCTCACATATGATAGGGGAGACTTATTCTGTAATTTCAGTCAGCATCCAGGATTTTCAAATACAGTCCGTACCGGTATGATGCAATTTATGGTGGACAACTGTTATGAAGAACTCAATTATATCTCCATCATGCAAAGTTGTTTCACGTCTTATATTGAAGATCAAGATAAAAAAGCTGATCGTGTAGAGAAAATGTATGAGACCTGTGCCTACTTAGGCTACTATTTGCAGAAAGCCTATGACAAGTATGTCTCTTATGGGAATGGAGAGCCAAAAACATGGAATCATACGTTAAAGAACGCCTTGAAACAAGATCAGAAAAAGAACAAAGGAAAGTTTATTCGCTATGTCCGGAATCATCAGTATATGGGACTTGAAGGCTATAAGGATATCTTTGAGAAAGCAGTTGTGGGAGATTAATGCTCTATATCACATGCATCAATAATAATGGATCTGTTTGAATTTGTATGGATTCTGAACATTGTTTGTATTTCAAATGAAGGTCCATGAAAAATATTGTATTCTTCTTTAGGGGTAATATTCGTTGTTTATTACTGATTGTGTAACTTAAAGACCATAAATTAAATGGGGGGGGGACAATCTAATTCAAACATATATCTAACAAACTATATAGTTGTTATTCTCATGTTGCTGGTGACAGGTTGTACTGGCAAACAAGATTCATCGACAGCAGGTGAGCGGAATGACGATTCTATTTCGCAAAATTCAGGCTGGTGGAATGACGATTCTTTAAC
>JBGUIU010000224.1:0-4096 GCA_045113275.1 Paludibacteraceae bacterium | reverse complement strand
GTCAATTCGTTCAGCTACACTATCATAACAGCGCATAAGATGGTCTGCTGATCTTGTGATTCAGACCTAAGGAAGTATCAATTGGGGGTCTTCTTCGGATCTATCACTTTCGACTGCAATATTATATTTTTTGCAATGCTCGTTATTACTTGAATTGCTTTGCTCGCATCATTTTGATAGAAGAAATCTTGGAGTCCTGAAGGAATATGTCTGTTTTTGTTCATGGCTAAAGTGGTTTATGTTATTTTGTTTGGTGATACTAATATAGTAATAATCAATTGATTATTAAAAACTTTAGCCTGTTTTTTTTCTTTATGATATTTTATCGTTTTTTTTACTTTATATTTACTTGCGAAACTTGAATTATATATTTACTTGCGAAACTTGAAATATTTATATAATTAGTTAAAAATTGGAAGATATGAATAAATTGAAATTTTTAATGGCAACAATAATGGGGTGTTTGTGTGCCATTTTTATATTAATAGGTTGTATTAGGAAAGATGGTGCTAATGATACTGACGGTTCTCAAATTTCGTCACAGACAGGTCCTGTTCAAATTGAAACAGTTCCTGTTGATTCCTTTGAAAATGAAGCTATTTCAATGTTCCCACGTCTGACAGGAACAAAGTCAGAAGAAAAGAATACGGATTGTATTAGAATGACTAATTTGTCTGTTAATGTTGAAGTGCATGGGAAAATTGCAGTTACAACATTTGATATGATTTTTGAAAATAGTTGTGAACGTGTGATGGAGGGTGAACTTGAATTTCCATTGGGAGATGGACAAACGGTTTCTCGTTATGCATTGGATGTGAATGGAAAAATGAGAGAGGGTGTTGTTGTTGATAAAAGTAAAGCTCGTCGTACGTTCGAAAGAATTGTTCGGAATGGTGTGGATCCAGGATTGGTTGAGAAAACAAAAGGTAATAATTTTAAAACACGAATCTATCCATTACGAAAAGGTTCGCCTCGTCATGTTATTATTGGATATGAACAGGAAATTAAATCTTCTGATGGTGTAGAGTTGTATAATTTACCACTCTTTTCTGAACATCAATTGGATAAATTCAGTTTGGATGTGACTTTTGTGAACCCTTCGTCAACTCCTAAAATACAGACATCTTTGCTGAATCTTTCTTCTTCCTCTTATTCGGAAGGTACAAGAATCTCATTTTCTGCGGAGAATGTGAAATTGAATGATTTCGTACGTGTTCAGGTCCCTGTCTCAAATAAACAAGATCTGGTTACAGAAGATGAGGGAACGAATACTTTTTTCTATCTTTCACCTAATATCCAGAGAAAAAAGGATAAGGTAAAACCAAAATCGATAGCGGTTGTTTTTGATGTTTCTTCTTCTGCTAAAAATAGAAATATAGAAAAAGAGTATGCTTTGCTAAAGGATTATCTGTCTTATTTAGGAAAAGTGAACGTTCGTTTGGTTACATTTAGTGATAGAGTGTATTTGGATAAAATAATTCCTAATGCCACATATAATGATATTAAACAAAATATGAGTACACAGCCTTTTGATGGTGGAACTCAGTTTGGCGCATTAAATTTTGCGAAGTACGATGTGGATGAAATATTATTGTTCTCTGATGGTATTTCTAATTTCGGTGTGAAAAATCCTACACAATCTAATGTGCCTTTGTATGCGATAAATTCTAGTATGCGTTCTGATTATTCGTTTTTATCCCGTCTGACTACGAAAGGTGGATCTTATATTAATTTGAATGAGATGTCGCAAAAAGAAGCCTTGAATCATTTGACTCATCAGTATATTCGTTTAATCAGTGTCTCTTATGATCATTCGGAAATGGAGGATGTTTATCCTAAAACTGGGGTTGAAGTGGATGAAAATTTGTCAATTGTAGGATGCATGTCTGCTAAGAGTGCTGTGATAAAATTGAATCTAGGTTATGGTGACAAGGTGGAGAAGACGCAAGAGTATACTATTTCATCACTATCGGATAATTTAGGTACTAATGTAAAGCGTATATGGGCGCAGAAAAAAGTCTCTGAATTAGAACAAAATTCGAAAGAAAATAAAGATGAGATAAAAGAGTTGTGTATGAAATACGGCTTGGTAAGTGATTATACGTCACTTATTGTGTTGGAAACTGTTTGGGATTATATTCAATATGAAATAGAGCCGCCTGCAGAATTAAGGGAAGAGTATGAACGTATAAAGAAAGGAGGAAAGCCCAGAATTGATCGTCCAGATGCCCCAATGCCTATTGTTGAAGAAGAATTTCCGACGGAGACGTTTGAAGAGATAGAATTATCACAGGCAGATACTCGTAGTGCCTATAGAGTTGAACAACCGTTGATGTTGAGTGCTGTTGAAGATCAAACTGTTGAAAGTGAGGCTTATATGGCAGTAGTAAGTGATGATGCAGTAAATGATGATGCAGTAAATGATGAGGAAGAAATCTATACAATAGTGGAAAAACATGCAGAATTTCAAGGTGGTATGAATGCTCTAAAAGAATATTTAAGGAGTAATCTTTGTTATCCAGAACAAGCAGCGAATTTAGGTCTGCAAGGTAGAGTTATTGTTAGTTTTGTTGTTAATACAGATAGTACCATATCAAATGTCCAAATTGAACGTGGTGTTGATCCTCTATTAGATGATGAAGCAATTCGTGTTGTGTCATCAATGCCTAAGTGGATTCCTGGAGAGCAAAATGGAAGAAAGGTGCGTTCTTGTTTTAGATTACCAGTTCTTTTTAAATTGTCAGATGCTATGACAATTTGTAATGATTCAATATTGGTTCGTCGAAATGATTCAACATCGGTTCGTCGTAATAATTCAACAAAAATGGAGAGAAGGAAACGTCAAACGCCTCAAATAGTTCGTAATAATTTACCTTCGGAAAGTTTCAGAAAGGCACGAACTACCATTCCTTCTTATTTGTCAGAACTAAAACGTGTGCCAAAAAGTGCGATGTATGACAAGTATTTGAAATTGAAAGAATCAAATGCTGATGATATCCTTTTCTATATAGATGTGGCAGATTATTTTTATTCAGAGGGGCTGAATAGTTTAGCAGTTCGTATTATTTCAAATTTGGCAGAGCTGAAAATGGAAGAGCCAGAAATACTACGAACCTTGGGAGGAAAATTGATGGAGTATGGAGAAAACAGTTTAGCGTTAGAGACGTATAAAGATGTGGAGAAGGTGAGAAATGAAGAACCGCAAACATATCGAGACTTAGCTTTTGCATACCGAGCATGTGGGGATTATGTAAAGGCGTATGAAATGTTTGAAAAGGTAGTGTCAGGAAAGTGGGATCGATTTAATGGTATTAATTATATTGTTCAACATGAGATGAATGAATTGGTGGCATTACATTCTGAAGCATTGAAAGGGAAACATGTTGAAGATAAATATTTTGGATATGATTTGCGTGTTGTAATATCATGGAATACGGATAATTGTGATATAGATTTATGGGTAACTGATCCTAATAAAGAATCGTGTGGCTATAATCATAAAAAGACATATATAGGAGGTTCTATTTCTGAAGATTTCACACGAGGATATGGCCCGGAAGAGTTTCTTTTGAAAAAGGCGATAAAGGGAACCTATTCGGTGAATATTCATTATTATGGTACAACGTCGCAAAAACAGTTGCAACCAGTTATTGTAAAGGTTTCTGTGTTTAGAAATTATGGAAGGAAAAACCAAACTTGTGAAGAAAAGATGATGGTATTGGATAATGTAAAAGGAATGGTGAAATTGGATGAGTTTGAAATAAAATAGGTTGTGTTTAAGTTACAGAGGGAGAGAGTTAGTTTTCTCCCTTTGTTTTTATATGAGTTTGTGATTGAGCCTCTTTACATTTTTCACAAAGTCCATAGACTACGAGAGAGTAGTGGGTCATGTCGAATTTTTTAGAAACTTGCTGATACAGATGTGGTTGCGTATTGCAAGACGCTTATTTCACATCCTAATTGTACAATCTACAAACAGGGGAAAAACTGGTATTGCGAAGGAAATGGTGTGAGGTTAACGGTCAATTCGTTCAGCTACACTATCATAACAGCGCATAAGATGGTCTGCTGATCTTGTGATTCAGACCTAAGGAAG
>JBGUIU010000223.1:0-9224 GCA_045113275.1 Paludibacteraceae bacterium | reverse complement strand
ATAAATATTTCTTTACAATATTTGGCAGGAGTGATAAGTTATTAAAAGTTAATTGTGATAGGGGGGTTAAAGATGAGAGAAAAAGTTCTTTTGATTTGCGAAGAGTGCCTCTCCCGTAACTACACAACCACAATTAAAAAGGAAGGTGCAAAAAACCTTCAAATCAAAAAGTTCTGTAAGCGTTGCAATAAGATGACGCTTCATAAAATTAGCAAGTAAGGAGGTCCTTCTCATGGGTGTTAAAAAATTCACATCAGAAGTTATCAAAGAAGGCAAACGTGTTCGCTGGCCTAAGAGAGACGTTTTAGTTCCAGCATTTATTGTTGTCGTTATTATCGCTGCTTTAACAGCGTTAATCTTAATGGGCGAAGATGCCTTAGGCAAAGGTTTAATCGATGTCCTTAGAAAGACATTCAATAGCTTATAGGAGGTATTATCATGGCAGACGAAATCAAATTTACAGATAGTACAACAGATTTAAGCGAAGGCGAATCATCTAATGCTACATTAGGTGAAAAAGCTTGGTACGTGGTTAATACCTATTCCACACACGAAAACAAAGTTAAAGAAAACTTAAAACGTCGTGTTGAATCAATGGGCTTGCAAGACTTAATCTTCCGTATTATTGTCGCGGAACAAGAAGTCCCAGTGATGAAGGATGGCATGCCAACCGATAAGACAAGAATGAAAAACCTCTATCCAGGTTATGTCTTCGTCGAAATGATTATGACAGACTATGCATGGTACGTTGTGCGTAATACTCCAGGTGTTACCGGCTTCGTCGGTTCCTCTGGTAAAGGTACAAAACCATTCCCAGTTCCACGTGAACAAATTGAACCAGTTCTTAAGAGAATGGGTGAAATTGACGCCGATATGTTTGACCGCTACAGTGTTGATGACTACGTTAAGGTTATCCATGGTCCATTAGAAGGTACAGAAGGTCGTATTCTCTCTATCAATAGAGACACCAAAGTTGTTGAACTCGAAACCATCTTCTTTGGTAGATCCACAAAAGTGGAAGTCGACTTCTCCGAAATTGATAAAATCTAAGTTGTTAATAACAAGCAACAAAAAACCAGCTTCATTCGAGGCTGGTTTTATTTTTAGTGTTTGCTTATTGCTGTTTCTTTTTTCTTCTGGTCTTCACGCCGTTAATAGCTTCACGGAAGTTTCTAATTTCTTTTGTGCTACCAACAACGAAGATTGTGTCATCTGGTAAGAGTGAGTCATTACCACCAGGAACGAAAGAACGGCCGTTACGCATGATAAGAACCACGCTGACGCCATATTGATCCTTAGTGGCTAAATCTCTTAATTGTTCTGGCACATAAGCGCTATTGACGACGATAGAAACAACAGAGTATTTGTCATCGAGTTTATAGAAGTCTTTGAAGTCTTCGTTACCTAATCTATTTGCTAAAGCAACACCCGCCGCCTTTTGAGGCATGATGACTTCTGTCGCACCCAATTTCTTCATAATTGGTAAATAGTAAGCATCGTCAACACGGACGATAATGGATTTAACGCCTAATTCTTTAAGAATAACTGTAGTCAAAATACTAGCTTCGATATGAGAACCGAAAGCAACGATCGCGGCATCAACATCTTTAATACCTAAATCTTTTAAAGCTTCTTCATCAGTCGCGTTAGCAACAGCGACAGTTGGAAGTAAAGCACTGATCTTTTTAACGGCTTCTTCATCGGTATCAATCGCGATAACGTCCATACCATTACCAACGAGTTCTTCCACAACGGAAATACCGAATTGACCTAAGCCGATAACTGCAAATGATTTTTTAGCCATATAGAGTGTCCTCCTTTAACCGATTAAAAAATCTTCTTCAACAAAACTATAATGCACATTAGAGTTTTTGTCTAAATGATTTTGGAATAACTGGAAAAATGTCATAGGTCCGAGATGACCTAAAAGCATTAAGAAACATAGTACAATTTTTGAACCCACCGATAGGTATGGTTCAATACCTGTATAGAATCCGACGTTACCAAAGAAGGAGAAGCAGGAGAATAAATATAGACCCACTAAATCTCCTTTAGCGGTTTCATCCATCGTATATCCTTGGATTTCTCTAACCCCAAATAAGGAGACGAGAATAAAGGAAACAACAATGATTGTCACAACGATAAACACTAGGCTCATACTCTTCGCTACGATGGTATCGGAGTAAGTACGTTTAAACGCTGGAACACGTTTGCCTCTAAAGTAAGAGACAATGGAAATCATAATGATGAAAATAGTGGTGATTTTAATGCCACCCGCTGTAGAGAGCGGTGAACCACCAATAAACATCATCAAAGAGCAAACCATCTTACCAGGAAGGGAAATGCTATTAACTGGGTAAACACTATATCCAGCGGTACGACAGTTAATAATGGTCATCACCACTTGGAAGATATTCATTGGGTTATCTGCCTTTAATCCATCCGTTAAGAATAAGAACAAAGACATGACCACAATTAAAGCGCCAGTAGTGGCTAAAACCATCTTAGTAAATGAACTCCATCTTCTTGGATTTCTGTGTTCAAAAACAGCGTCAATAATGACTAAGAATGAGACACCACCAAGGAGTGATAAGAAGCCATTATAAATAGTGAAATAGTAGTATAACCAATTATCAGTCAATATCGCGCCGCCATTATTCGCAAACAAACCATTTATTAAAGAGTTCGTAGAGTTAAATAAATCAAAGCCAGCGTTATTAAATGACGAGACTGAATAGAACAAAGAATAAGAGATGATGTGCGACCAATCACCAGGGAAGAGTGCGATAAACACTGGTAAACCCAAGCCAAACCCCACTAATTCACAAACGGCAGTGATGATAGTTAATCGACGGACAAACTTCACAATTTCACCAAAGTTATTAAAGGCAATAGCTTGTGAAATCATAAGTCGATCTCTGAATTGTAACTTTCTTCTAAAAATAGAGAATAAGAAGGTTAAAATAGTAACAATGCCTAAACCACCAATTTGCACTAATATCACAACAATGATTTGACCAGCGCCGGATAACGTATTAACTAAGCCTTCAGGATAAGTAGTAAGGCCAGTTAAACTCATCGCGGATAACGATGTGAAAAAGGCATCCATGTAGGAGCCGACATGACACCATTCATTGTTTGGATTGTCTCTAAATACGAAAGGCATACTGAGTAAAAAAGAGCCCAGTAAAACAATCGCTAAGAACGAAATGATAAGCAATAAATATGGGTTCAACAACTTGTTTTTCTTGATCATACTATTTGCTCTCTAGATGCCGATATAATACACTTTGTTATTATAAAAGTCAACTATAAGCAAATCACAAGTGATTTGAATTTGAATGTTTCCTCTTTCATTTAATCTAAATATAAAAAACTTCTTGCAACGTGTATACGTATTTTGATAGTATATATGAGCATGTTGTCTTGCGCCATGAGAGAGCGCAAGCGCACGTGTGAAAGAGTACGTTCCGTGGAAGAGTGGCGATCACTCAATCACCACGGCACTGACAAATCTACAAAAGGAGGAAAGTCAAGTGAAGAAAATCGCAAAAGTCGTGAAGATGGAACTTCCTGGTGGCGAAGCTAAACCAGGTCCAAAACTCGCTTCTGCTGGTGTCAACATGGGTAAATTCTGTACAGACTTTAACGCCAAGACCGCCGACAGAAAAGGTGAAATCGTTCCTGTTATCATCACAGCTTATGAAGACAAGTCCTGTGACTTTGTCATCAAAACCTCTCCAGTAGCGGGTTTAATCTTAAAAGCCGCTGGAATCCAAAAAGGTAGTGCCACTGGCCGTAAAGGCAAAGTTGGTAAAATTACCAGAGCTCAACTCAGACAAATCGCTGAATACAAGCTCCCAGATCTCAACTGCGAAGACATTGAGGCAGCTATGAGAATCGTTGAAGGCAGCGCCAACAATATGGGCGTTGAAGTCGTTGACTAAGGTGAACGGAAATGTTTAGAAGTAAAAACTACAGAGCCGCCGCTGAAAAAATCGACGCAAACAAACTCTATACAATCGAAGAAGCAGCCGCTTTAGTGAAGGAAACTTCCACTGTTAAGTTCGATGCTACTATCGATGTCAGTTTCAAACTCAATGTCGACCCAAAACAAGCTGATCAACAAGTCAGAGGAACTCTCATCCTCCCACATGGCAACGGCAAAACCAAAAAGGTCTTAGCCATTACCGACAAAGTTGATGATGCATTAGCCGCTGGTGCCGATTTCGCTGGTGGTAACGAAATGCTCGATAAGATCCAAAAAGAAAACTGGTTCGACTTCGACGTCATCGTCGCTACACCAAACATGATGGGTAACATCGGTAAATTAGGTAGAGTGTTAGGTCCTAAAGGCTTAATGCCAAACCCAAAGACTGGTACAGTTTCTCCAGATATCGCGAAAGCTATCAAAGAAATCAAAGCCGGTAAAGTTGAATATCGTGTTGACAAGGAAGCTAATATGCACGTGTGTATTGCTAAAGTGTCATTCGATGCCAACAAGATCGCCGAAAACTTAACCGCTTTAGTTGAAGCAGTTAAAAAGGCCCAACCAGCCGCTGTTAAAGGCGTCTACTTCAAGAAAGCTGTCATCCATACGACCATGGGTCCAGCCATTCAATTCACATTTGCTGGTCGTTAATCAAATCAAAGCACAATATACCAAAGACAGTAACGGACGAAGCAGTCTTAATAATGTTACCGAGGCGTATGCATAAAGCCCACCGTATATTGGAGCCTTCAAAACAATTTTAGAAAAAGGAGGTCAAGAATATGAATCAAGCAGTCTTAGCAGCTAAAACAGAGACAGTGAAAACTATCACCGAAAAAGCTAAAGAGAGCCAAACCATTATCGTTTGTGAATATCGTGGTTTAACAGTTGCCCAAATTCAAGAAGTCAGACGTGCTCTTCACAAAGAAAACGCTGAAATGAACGTTTACAAGAATTCTCTCGTTGAACGTGCAGTCGATGAATTAGGTTACAACGAAATGAACGACATCTTAAAAGGTCCAAACGCTATCGTTTTCTCTAAAGATGTTATCGGCGGTGCAAAAGTCATTGCCAAATATGCTAAAAGACACAAAGACGTTCTCATCGTTAAAGGTGGTGTCGTCGAAGGTAAATTCGTTGACGCAGCCGGTATGTTAGAAGTTGCAAAACTTCCAGGCAAAGAAGGTCTTATTTCCATGTTCTTATCGTGCTTACAAGCACCTATCCGCTCCTTCGCTTGCGCTGTCAAGGCAGTAGCGGACAAATAATGCCAATTTAGGAGGATTATTACTATGGCAAAATTAACAAATGAAGAAATCATTGCTGCATTAAAAGAAATGACAGTAGTGGAATTAAATGAATTAGTCAAAGCCGTCGAAGCAGAATTCGGCGTCACAGCCGCCGCCCCAGTCGGTGTTGCAGCTGCCGCTCCAGCTGAAGAAGAAGAAAACAAAGGTCCAGCAGAAGTTTCCTTAATCTTAAAGGCCGCTGGTGCTTCCAAAGTCCAAGTTATCAAAGCCGTCCAAGCTATCACAGGCTTAGGCTTAATGGATGCTAAGAAGTTAGTTGACGCTGCTCCAGCTCCAGTCAAAGAACACATCTCCCCAGTCGAAGCTGAAGAACACAAGAAAGCTCTCGAAGCCGCTGGTGCAGAAGTCGAAGTTAAGTAAGTTCCAAATTTCATTTTTAGGGGGTAATTTCGCCTAATGAGTCACTATTTTCAAGACGATCCTAATCTTGTTTCTAACATCAAAGAGATCCGCTTTGAAATTAATGGCATCACTATGAAATTACTCACTGATAATGGTGTATTTTCCAAGAATAATGTCGATGAGGGTAGTTATGCCTTTCTTAAGGTCTTACTACCCCTCGACTTAGGAAACACCATACTCGATTTAGGTTGTGGCTATGGCACGATTGGCTTAACTCTTGCCAAAGCCCATGAAAAAGCAAGGATTACCCTTGCTGATGTAAATCCGCGCGCAGTTGCGCTATGCGAGCGAAACGCTGATTTACTAAACTTAAGCCCACGAGTCACTATCCTTCAAAGTGACATCTATGAAAAGATTGAAGGACCATATGATTCAATTGTTGTTAATCCACCGATTCGTGCGGGTAAGGTGGTTACTTACCGCATGTATGAGGAGGCAAAGCAATATTTAATTGATGGCGGCTCTTTGTACATCGTGATTAGAAAAGCCCAAGGCGCTGAAAGTGCTAGTCGATATATCGAAACTATCTTCGGTAATGTCACTCTCTTGAAAAGAGATAAGGGTTACTACATCTACCGTGCAACTAAGAGCAAACAGTAAGCAAAAGGAGCCATTATATGATTAGAAATATTGAGAACTTAAACAAACTCAACAATGATCGTTACGATTACAGTAAGATCTCTGGCAAATTACCTTTACCAAATCTTGTTGAAATCCAAACTAAATCATACGAAGAGTTTAAGGAAAAAGGATTAGACGAAGTCTTCAGAGAATCTTTCCCAATTGTTAACTATACAAATACATTATCAATTGACTACGTCTCCATCCGTTTTGGTGAACCAAAGCATACATTCTTACAATGTAAAGCTCAAGACCTCACCTATAGTGCGCCTATTTACGTCATGTTACGTTTAACTCACCATGACACAGGTGAAATCCAAGAATCCGAAGTCTATATGGGTGAATTCCCATTAATGACCAAGTCTGGTACATTCATCGTCAATGGTGCTGAACGTGTTATTGTTTCCCAATTAGTTCGTTCCCCAGGCGCATACATGTCTTTAACAAAAGATATAAAGACAGGCAAAGTTACTTACGAAGCAGACCTTATTCCTGGTCGTGGTACTTGGTTACAATTCGAAAGTGGCACTAAAGATTTATTAAGTGTCCGTATCGATAGACAAAGAAAGTTAAATGCCACAACATTCTTAAGAGCTTTAGGCTTAGAAGAAAATAACGACATTTTAAAACTCTTTGGCGAATCCGAAGCCCTCAAAGTCACTTTAGCAAAAGATGATGATCAAAAGATCAAAACCGCTAAAGCTGCCTTAGTGGAAATCTTCAAGAAGATGAAACCAGGTGAACCAGTTACAGAAGAAGGTACTATCAATTTCTTAGTACAAAAATTCTTCGATGGTAAACACTATGACTTAGGTAGAGCAGGCCGCTTTAAATACATTAAGAAACTTGGCGTGTATAACAGATTAACTGGTCGTACCCTCGCGGAAAACCTCGTCGACGCTGACGGTGAACTCCGCTTCAAGAAAGGCTACACCTTAACCGCCGCTGATGTCGACGCGTTAAGAGATGAAGAATTCTTCGAAAAGGGTGCCCACATGAAGAAACTCAAAGTCAACGATAAGCTTGATGACCATGGCATTGTCAACATTGTCAAAGTCTACAACAACGATCGTGAAAAGAAAGTTTGTAACATTGTCGGTACAGACTTAAATGGCACAGTTTCCTATGTGACAATCAGTGACATCTTCGCCTGTTTCTCCTATTTCTTAAATGTCATGGATGGATTCGGTGACACCGATGATATCGACCATTTAGGTAATAGACGTATTCGTTGTGTTGGCGAATTGATTCAAAATCAATTCCGTTTAGGTTTAGCCAAAATGGTTAAAACCGTCCAACAAAAGATGTCCATTTCTGATTTAGGCAATGTCAAACCAAAAGCCTTAATCAACCCACGTCCATTATCTGCGAGCATTAGAGAATTCTTCGCATCCTCTCAATTATCACAGTTCATGGATCAAACCAATCCTCTCGCTGAATTAACCAATAAGAGAAGATTATCCGCTTTAGGTCCTGGTGGTTTAACTAGAGATAGAGCTAGTACTGAAGTTCGTGACGTTCACGTTTCTCACTATGGTCGTATTTGTCCAATTGAAACACCTGAAGGTCAAAACATCGGTTTAATTAACAACCTCGCCTCATACGCGAAAATTAATAAATATGGATTTATTGAAACTCCATACAGACGCGTGGATAAGGCCACATGCCGTGTCTTAAGCGAACCAGAAGATTCCGTTTATTTATCCGCTGATGAAGAATGGGATTACGTTATCGCTGAAGCTAACATCAATCTTGATGCGGACGGCACAATTCTCGATGAACAAGTTATCGCCCGTTATAAAGGTGAAAACGTTATGGCTAGTAGAGAAGATGTCGACTATGTTGACGTTTCTCCAAAACAAATCGTTTCCATCGCCGCGGGTTGTATTCCATTCCTCGAAAACGACGATACAATGCGTGCCCTTATGGGTTCTAACATGCAACGTCAAGCCTTACCATTATTAAGACCACACGCGCCATTCGTTGGTACTGGTCTTGAACATCAAATTGCCCGTGACTCTGGCTTAGCAGTGGTCGCCGTGGAAGATGGTACCGTCACTTATACCGATTCCCGCACCATTGAAGTGACAGAAAAAGGCAGTAATGAACCAAGAATTTACCAACTCCAAAAATTCGAAAGAAGTAACCAAGGTACATGTATTAACCAAACAAGTATCGTGAAGGTTGGTCAAAAAGTTAAGAAAGGTCAAATCATCGCTGATGGTCCAGCCATGCAAAACGGTGACTTAGCCTTAGGTCAAAACGTGACCATCGCCTTCATGACATGGAATGGTTACAACTATGAAGACGCCGTCATCATGTCTGAAAGATTAGTCAAAGATGACGTTTATACATCCATCCATATTGAAAAATATGAACTCGAATGCAGAAGCATTCCAAAATTAGGTGATGAAGAAATCACCCGCGATATTCCAAACGTCAGCGAAGCTGCTAAAGCTAACTTAGACGAACGTGGTATTATCGTTCCAGGCGCAGAAGTGAAAGAAGGCGACATCTTAGTCGGTAAAGTCACTCCTCGCGGCCAAAGCGAACCAACTCCAGAAGGCAAATTATTAATGGCCATCTTTGGTGAAAAGACCAATGAAGGTAAAGATGCCTCCTTACGTGTCCCACACGGTGGTGCTGGTATCGTTCTTGACGTTAAGATTTTCAAACGTGAAGGCAAATCCAAAGACGTTGAATTACCTCCAGGTGTCAACGAAGTCGTCCGTGTCTATATCGTCCAAAAGAGAAAGATCTCCGAAGGTGATAAGATGTCCGGTCGTCATGGTAACAAGGGTGTTATTTCCCGCATCTTACCAGAATGCGATATGCCATTCCTTCCAGATGGTACACCAGTTGACATCATGCTCAACCCATTAGGCGTTCCATCTCGTATG
>JBGUIU010000222.1:0-5621 GCA_045113275.1 Paludibacteraceae bacterium | reverse complement strand
AAAATGTTCGGATACAATTTCTTAGAGAACTTCAACTATCCTTATATATCCAAGAGCATCCGAGAATTCTGGAGAAGATGGCATATCTCCCTCTCCTCATGGTTCAGAGATTATCTTTATATCCCATTAGGAGGAAATAGAAAAGGAACCCATCGCACCTACATCAACCTCTTCATCGTTTTTGCCATCACCGGACTATGGCATGGAGCCAGCTGGAACTTTGTGGCTTGGGGACTTTTCCACGGATTATTCCTTATCATCGAAAGAATTGGATTTGGCAAGATATTAGAAAAAACACATGCATCCATTCAACACATCTACACGATATTGGTTGTGATGATTGGATGGGTATTCTTCCGCGCGACCTGTTTAACTTCGGCATTACACTACATCAAAACCATGTTTAGCTTCACTGCAGGTAACGAAGGCATATGCAAAATTCAGCAATTGACACTTTTAAACAATTTCAACTACATCATTGCTGCGCTAGCATTACTTTTCTCTATGCCAATATTTGTCATTATCAGCGACAAATTCATACAAACAGAAAACACGAAATGGATTAGGACAATAGCCATCTTTGCACTATTTATCCTTGCCATTATTTTCACAACGGCGAGCAACTATAATCCATTCATTTATTTTAGATTCTAATTTATGATTCGAAGACATTTCATATTATTCAGTTTCGCAGTGCTATTACTTAGTCCTGTCGTAATAAAATATCTATTCCCCAACAATAACAGCACGAATATAGAAAACAGAGAATTAGCAAAGAAACCTACATTCCAAATTATCAACGATTCTCTATCTTGTAATATGTCTCTGAAAAATTATTCTCACGAATATGAACAATATTACAATGACAATTACATATTTAAAAACCAATTCACCGTATTTTACAACGAATTAAAACTAAAAATGAGATCCAACCCATTGGAGAAATCCGTTGTTATCGGAAAAGACGGATGGTTCTATTTAGGAAACGAATACGCTTTATTAGTTGACAAAAATTTAGGCTATAGACCTCTATCAAAAGAAGAATTGGAGGATATAAAAAATAGTATACTAAGGAAACAACACTTCTGTGATTCTTTGGGAATAAAATTTATTATCACATTAGCGCCAGACAAACAAACCATCTATCCTGAATATTATCCTTTTAATTTTAAGAAGAAAGGTCTTAGTAGAATTGAACAAGTAGATGAATTGCTTAAGTCGATGGATATTAACTACATCAACATCATCGACACATTAAAAAATCACAAAATGATCTGTAAAGAAAACATCTACCACAAAAAGGATTCTCACTGGAATTTCCATGGTGCATGGGCGGCTTATACCAAGATTTTTACCAAAGCCCACCAGCTAGTACCCGATATAAAATGTTTAACATTAGATGACATTACGATTATAGAAGACTCTTGCTTCAAAGGAATGGATTTAGCCAAAATGTTATCTATCGACAATACAGAATACGTTGACCTATATAGATTAAAGGAGCACAACATCGAACAGATTGAGACAGCTACTCAAGAGAAATATGAGAATCATTATCTAGTATTAAAATTTCATGCAAAAAATGCGAATGTAAAAGCAGGAAAAATTGCTTTATACGGAGATTCTTTCTGTAACAACCTCTATGAGTTGGTTGCAGGATCCTGTCATGAATTATTTCACAATCAAAGTATCGGAGACATCTATTTCGACAAAGAATTATTGGAAAGAGAGAAGCCAGACATTCTCATATATGAAATTGTTGAGAGGTATGTTGATGTATTATCTTTAATTTAAACGACCATCATTAACTAAAAAAAACAGAACACATGAACAGAATTCAATGGATAGACATAGCTCGCTGTTTTGCTATAGTTGCCGTTTACATAGGACATTATGGAGTTATAACGGGAAATATTCACAGTTTTATATTTTCCTTTCATGTACCCCTATTTTTCTTCCTATCCGGATGCACTGAAAATTTAAGCAAAGAACTTCCATTTGTTAAATATGCTATCAAAAAAGCAAAGCAACTATTAATCCCTGCCCTGTTTTTTATTATAATCAATCAGTTTATTTCTCTTCTACAAGGAGGATCTTTCGATTCATTTATACACAATATCACATTATCAGCATGTACTGGAGCTATTAGAAATAGTATATATGCTGGAGACATGTGGTTCTTGACCTGTTTATTTGTCGTACAAATATTATTTTATTTCATTCGACTCGTCAAATATAAATGGTTAATGCTTATCATTTCATTTGGACTACTTCTATGGGTTGAAATCATTTCTTCTATCAAACCACTCATCACGCCTAGCTGGTATTGGAATGTGGATAGTGCAATGTTTTATATTTTCTTTTATGCACTAGGATTCGTAACATATCCATGGATAACCGAACTATTTAAATTTGACACAACAAAGAAAAAGACATTATTTGGCATTTTCTTCGCATTTTCCAGCATATATTCAATAGCTTTATTAGGAGGAAAAGATTTATTTGCATTTATGACAAATTCACCATTTTTCATTCTTCAACTATATTATGCTATTATCTTAACGGGTATTATCATTCTATTTTTCATCCTATTATCAAAATTATTAGAAGATTTAAAACTGTGTGGAAATATAGGAACCAATTCGCTCTATCTTTATGGTAGCGAGAATGCTATAAAAACCATTGTAACACAGTTTGCCGCTATCTTTGGAATTTTGATTCAACCAACCAATCCACTGGGAATCGTTTTACTATCCATATTCATTATATGGTTAACCAACAAGTATATAGTTCCAGTTGAAAAACGATTCATCGGATGGATTAACGATAAATTGCAACCCAAATAGAGTCATTTCAAATAACAACAACAAAAACAAAATCTAAAAGCAAATACCTATTTACTTTTAGATTTTTTTTATACCTTTGCAAATATAAATTCTCGACATTAAAAACAAGTAAAAATGGCTAAATTTCAAGGAGCTGTTGTAGTTAACAAAGACAGATGTAAAGGATGCCAGTTGTGCGTTGTAGCTTGTCCTGCTAAAGTCTTGGCTATGTCCAAACAAGTAAATGCAAAAGGTTACAATTATGCCATCATGGCAAATGAAGAAGCGTGCATAGGTTGCGCAAGTTGTGGTATTGTATGTCCTGACGGATGTATTTCAGTGTATAAAACGAAAATAGATTAAGATAAGATGAGTGAAGAAGTAAAGTTAATGAAAGGTAACGAAGCTATTGCTCACGCTGCAATTCGTTGCGGATGCGATGGTTACTTCGGTTACCCTATCACTCCTCAGTCAGAAGTAATGGAGACCCTTATGGAGGTGGAGCCATGGAAAGAGACTGGTATGGTAGTGCTACAAGCAGAAAGTGAAGTGTCTTCCATCAATATGGTATATGGTGGAGCTGCCACAGGTAAAAAAGTTATGACCTCATCTTCCAGTCCTGGAGTTTCCTTGATGCAAGAGGGTATCTCTTATTTAGCTGGAGCTGAATTACCTGCTTTAATCGTCAATGTAATGCGTGGTGGTCCTGGATTGGGTACCATCCAACCTAGTCAGTCTGACTATTTTCAAACCACAAAAGGTGGTGGACATGGAGACTATCGTTTAATCGCATTAGCACCTGCTTCTGTACAAGAAATGGCAGATTTCGTAGGTCTTGCATTCGACTTGGCTTTCAAATATAGAAATCCAGCTATCATCTTGGCCGATGGTGTTATCGGACAAATGATGGAAAAAGTAGTGCTTCCTGATTACAAACCAAGACGCACAGACGAAGAAATCGAAAAGCAATGTCCATGGGCTGCTACCGGAAGAAAGATGTCTCGTAAGAACAACATCATCACTTCATTGGAGTTGAAGCCAGAAGTAATGGAACAAAACAACCTTCGTTTCCAAGCTAAATACAAACAGATCGAAGAAAATGAAGTACGTTACGAAGAGATCCTTTGTGACGACGCAGAATACTTATTGGTAGCATTTGGCTGTTCAGCACGTATCTGTCAAAAAGCTTGCGAGATGGCTCGTGAAGAAGGCATTAAACTAGGTTTACTTCGTCCAATCACATTGTGGCCATTCCCTACTAAAGTGATTGCAAACTATGCAAACAAGGTAAAAGCTATGTTGTCTGTAGAGTTGAATGCAGGTCAGATGGTAGAGGATGTACGCTTGGCTGTTAACGGAAAAGTTCCAGTTGAACACTACGGTCGTTTAGGTGGTATCGTATTTACACCAGACGAGATTGTTAATGCTGTGAAGACTAAATTAATGTAATTCACTTAATCGAAATAGAAAAATGGCATTAGAAGATATAATAAAACCCGAAAATCTGGTATATAAGAAACCAGACATCATGAACGACAATCCAATGCACTATTGCCCTGGATGTAGCCACGGTGTCGTTCATAAATTGATTGCAGAAGTAATCGAAGAAATGGGCTTAGTAGAAGAAACCATCGGTGTCACTCCTGTAGGTTGTGCAGTATTTGCATACAACTATATTGATATCGATTGGGAAGAAGCAGCTCACGGTCGTGCTCCTGCCTTGGCAACAGCTATCAAACGTCTTCGTCCGAACAAACTCGTCTTCACCTATCAGGGTGACGGTGACCTTGCTGCTATCGGTACAGCTGAAACAATTCATGCTTGCAACCGTGGAGAAAGCATTGCAATCATCTTCATCAACAATGGTATCTATGGTATGACGGGTGGTCAAATGGCTCCTACGACAATCGAAGGTATGAAAACAGCTACTTGCCCATACGGACGTGATGTGAAATTAAACGGTTATCCTTTGAAGATCACAAATCAATTGAAAGATTTGGAAGGAATACGTTATGTGACTCGTCAAAGCGTTCAAACTGCTGCAGCCGTTCGTAAAACAAAGAAAGCAATCAGAAAAGCCTTCGAAAATTGTATGGATGGTAACGGCGGTACAAGTGTGGTAGAAGTAGTTTCTACTTGTTCATCAGGTTGGAAACTTACTCCTGAAAAAGCCAACAAATGGATGGAAGAGAATATGTTCCCTCAATACCCTCTTGGTGATTTAATAGATAAAGACGCTAACAAATAAAATCAGACGAAATGAAAGAAGAAATTATCATAGCTGGATTCGGAGGACAAGGAGTTCTCTCTATGGGTAAGATTCTTGCTTACTCTGGTTTGATGCAGGGAAAAGAGGTAACTTGGATGCCTGCTTATGGTCCTGAACAACGTGGTGGTACAGCTAACGTAACCGTTATCTTAAGTGACGAGAAGATTAGTTCTCCAATCTTGAACTCTTACGATACTGCTATCATCTTGAACCAACAATCATTGGACAAGTTTGAAAAAACAATCAAACCTGGTGGTACATTGATTTATGACCCATACGGAATCACAACCGAACCAACCAGAAAAGATATCAACATCCACAAAATCAATGCAATGGATGCCTGCATCGAAATGAACGCAGCTAAATCCTTCAACATGATTCTATTAGGTGGATTCTTGAAAATCAGACCTATCGTAGAGTTGGAAAACGTATTGAAAGGTTTGAAGAAAACCCTTCCTGAACGTCACCACCACCTCATCCCAATGAATGAGGCTGCCTTGAAAAAAGGAATGGAGATTATTAAGTAA
>JBGUIU010000221.1:0-17116 GCA_045113275.1 Paludibacteraceae bacterium | reverse complement strand
GGATTCTCCGCTGAAGGTTCCCGTCACAGTCAGATCCTTGGCTGGCATTGTCACAGGCATCTTGCTCCAGCCGCTGAACGTTGAGCCATCCTTCTTTGGTGCTTTTGCGGCTACAATGGTGTCGCCGTAAGCCAGTGTATCCACTTGGTAAACCTTTCCATCCACCTTGTAGGTGATGATATAGCTGTTGACCGAGAATGTACCTGTTACCGTCACGTTCTTAGCAGGCATGGTCTTTGGCAATTTGCTCCAGCCACTGAAGGTGTAACCTTCTTTCTCTGGTTCATCCAATGCTACAATTGTTGCACCGAACTCCAATGTGTCTCGTTGATAAACCTTGCCATCCACCTTATAGGTGAGAACATAAGAGTACACATCGAACGAACCTATTACCGTTACATTTTTCGAAGGCATCTTCTCTGGAAGATCCAACCAGCCATTGAAAGTATAACCTTCTTTCTCTGGATCTTTGGCTGCCACGATGGTATCGCCGTATGCCAACGTATCTACATGATATGTCTTGTCATCCACCATGTAGGTGATGATATAGCTGTTAACAGAGAATGTACCTGTTACCGTCACGTTCTTAGCAGGCATGGTCTTTGGCAACTTGCTCCAGCCGCTGAAAGTGTAACCCTCTTTTGTCGGCTTCTTTGCAGGAACGATTGTATCACCGAAGGCGATGGAGTCTCGTTGATAAACCTTGCCGTCCACCTTGTAGGTGAGGATGTAAAGAGGAATGACCTGTTTTTCGAAAATAGCGATGACAGTCGTGTCCTCTGAAACTGCCAGCGTACGTGGATTGTCAGTCAAACCGTCGCTCCATTGAACGAACTCTGATTTTTCCGTTGGCTGAGCCTCGATTGTCACCTCTTGTTTCTCATCATCCACACCGATAGCGAAGGTCGTATCGGCAGAGATGAATTGATCATTGATCAATACCATACCATGTTCAGCATTGCTGGACTGTACGGTCACGAGCTTCGCACCCCAGATAACATCCTGCCTTGTCTGCCAGTCTGAAGCCCAGCCCTTAGGTTTCTCTTCCGCCCTACAGTAAATTGTAAGATGTTTGTTGTTGGTTGCTGAGTATGTACCGCCGAACGCAGATCTTCCTATTTCGGTGACTGAACTTGGAATCACCACCGAGTTCAAGTTCGGACATTCAAGGAAGGCATACTCCTCTATCTTGGTCACCGTGTTTGGAATCACCACATTGGTCAGATTCACACAACTGTCGAACGCTGAACGTTCAATGCTCGTCACTGTGCTTGGAATCGTGATGGAATTCAAATTCAGACACAGACTATATGCACCGTTCTTGATGGTAGTCACCGTGTATTCCTTTCCGAGGTACTCCACTTTCTCTGGAACCGTGTAGTCTCCGCTGGCATAAGGAGCGTGATAAACACCCACTTCTGCAGGATCGACACTGGTGATGATGTATTCTGCACTATCCACTGTGAATATCTCATAGAACACGGCTGTGATGACTGTGTCTTGTGTCATCTCAACACTTATATTCTTCATACTGCCGAGGCCTCGCCATTCCTTGAGCGTACATCCTTGACCTGGAACAGCGGAGAGTCGTGCCCTTGCACTATTCTCATACCAATACTTTCCTTCTCCATCAATACCTACATATCCGCTCACATCGACGGTACTGCTGACACTGTTTTCTACATTCACCTCGAGGCGCTTGCAGTTGTATATTACGGTATCCACCTTTTCTGCCCAACCCGGATGCCAGAATACACCAGTGCCTGTAGGTCGAGTTTCACGGATACAACATACTGTATCTGCGCCTGCAAAGGCCGTTGCACCAATGGTATCTACAGAATTAGGTATCAAGTACTTTTTAATATTACAGACAAAAGCCTGTGTTCCTATATATCTTACCTTGTCGCTTAACGATATTTCTCGAAGTCCCGTTGCCATGAACGCTTTATCTCCAATCTTTTCAACATTGTTTAGTTCAATATGTTTCAATTTTATAACCTTAGCAAATGAACTTTTACCGAGTTCTTTCACTGTGTTAGGGATAACGACGACACTGTCATTGCCGAAATACTTCAATAACTTTGTGCGTGTTGTGTCGGAGAAGATAAATTTCAAATCGTAGTCAACATCACCATTGTGAGCAATTGCCCCCCACGGACTACCTTCCGCATCGCCTGCATAAACAACATTTCGTATGCTCACGAACGCTGATGCGCCGATGGATGTAACAGACGAAGGAACCTCAAGACTGAAAATGTTATAATCATCATAGAATGCCCTTTCTCCAATCTTTGTCACACTCTCTGGAATGACCACTGATTTCAACATATATCGCATGTTGAATCCTTCATCCATGATGGCATTCACTATGTATTCCTTGTCTTTGTATGTCACCTTTTGAGGAATCACGATTGTATCTTCTGTTGAACTTTCCCAACCGACACTTACATGCATTCTGTCTGTAATGATATACTTCAATCCATCAATGATGAATGTGTCGATTTTGGCCTTTGTAAAGTATCCCGGATTTCCCTCTCCGCCATCGATGCGAGCATAAACAGCACTTGTTTTAGATTCCGACCATTTCGTACCGGCACCACCAACAAGATTAGAACAACTTGCAAACATACCATTTCCACTCAATTCATCAGTTGTCCACCCTGTCCATCCATCTCCGACATATATTGTTTTTAGTTCAGAACAGCCAGAAAACATATAATATGTATTTTTTAATGATGACGTATTGAAACCTCTTAAATCTACAGTGTTCAATTGACTGCCAGTAAACATATATCCCATGTCTCTAACAGATTCAGTCACAAAGTATTCTAATCCTTCAATGGATTTAAGAGCCTCGAAACTAAATAGTCCATTAAGTATCTTAGTCCGACAATTTGCCACTGATGAATCGACACTGATCGTCAAAACAGTTTTTTCATTCAATTTTTCAGAACCTTTTTTCCAATAACATATAATTCTTTTCCCGTTGGAGGCAGCCGAGTAAACTTGGGGTTTGTATGCATTCTTAGGTGCATTCCCATAATATATTCCTACTTTACCATTTTCGAATAACAAAGCATACAACTCTGGGAATTTATTCAATTCTTTATGAGAAGAGAACAATCCTGGATTTTCGAAACCTCCGTCCACTCTGGCCAATTCACAATCAGAAAACACTGTACGAAAAGTCTCGTCTGACCCGGCACAGCCAACAGTAGTTTGACCAAATATACGCTCTTGTTTATTCTCCACTGCTTCGACAGACCAATTTTCACCAACATATATTGTATTCAAGGTCGTTTTATCATCATTATCAATAAAAAACTCACCATGAAACATATCATTCATACTAGTAACTTTTCGTGTGTCAAAATTACAAATATCTAAAACATCCACTTTTGCATCATAAAACATACTCTTCATGCTCGTCACATTCTGAGTGTTAAAATCGGAAAGATTCAAATCAACATAAGAACCATAACCATAGGTATAACCATGACTTTCATAATTCACAGTAGAACCATTATTATATAATCCCACCTGAAAAAACATAGAATCCATTTTGGTTACATTCGGTGTTTTGAACCCTTTTAAATCTAATTTTACAATATAATTACATTCTGCAAACATACCGCTCATGTCAGTCACCGAATCCGTATTAATATATTTCAATCCGTTAACCTCTTCTAGGTGCCAACAACCCTTAAACAAGTTTGCCGTTGTTTTTATAGGATATTTGGAAAATGACGGATCTATATTTATATATGTTGAGTAATACCAAAAAGTATCCTTGTCATTTTTCCACCAATTTTTACCATCACATACGATTTCAAAAGCGCCTTCTTCTGGAATTCCATATTTGATAGTTAATGTATCCCATCCATATAGAGTACCCAAATCAAAGTCACCATCGAGGTGTGGGCGAATGCTTCTTTTCCCCACCGCATATGGTATAGGTTTATATTCTGTCAAATAACCTGGATTGCTAGGACCGCCATCAATATGGGCATAAGTAGCGTTACCGCCTCCACTACATTTTGTTCCTGCGCCACCGACTAGCTTGGAACAACCATAAAACATTTCAACACTATAATTTTGGATTGCCTTATCTGTCATTATCCAATTTTCCCCCACATAAATGGTTTTCAGACTTTCACAATCATAAAACATACCCTGGACACCCGTTACCTGGCGTGTATCAAAATTACGAAGGTCTATACTCGTTAAATTATTACAATAACCAAACATTTGACACAGGCTTCTGACAGAATCCGTTCTGAAATATTCCAATCCTGTTATTTTAAGCAATTTTTCAAAATCATAGAAAAGTATTGCTAACGTTTTTGGAGAACATTTTTTTACTGTTGAATCAATTTCAACAGTATATATTTTAAGTGGATTTAATATATAATTACCATACAAATCGATGGCATGTTCATCTTCAGGTCCACACATCCAAGCCCATGAACTGCCACACGTATATGCGCTTTTAGGTGCTATTCCATAACTGATTCTAAACACACTACCATTCTTCACTCCATAAAGTACAGGGAACGTCTTTGGATTATGTGAAGTGAAAAGTCCTGGATTTTCCACACCTCCATCGACATGAGCCACCTCGTATCCATAAAAATCATACAATACATCTTTGTATGTACCTGCACCTCCGAAAAGGGCTGACACTCCTCCGTTACCTCCATTAAGTTCTTTGCCGAAAATACCTGCCTCGGTGTTTATCAACGAGGCTGTTGACCAATTATCTCCTACATAAATAGTTTTCAGACAAGAAGTTTTACCATCGTAACCATTACCATCTCTGAACATATTAGACATGTCAGTTACCTTTCTCGTATCAAAGCTACTAATATCCAATACGTCCACCCAATAGAGTAAGAAAAACATCTTTTCCATACTGGTCACATTCCGCGTATCTAAATTTCTCAAATCCAATGTATATCTAAAACTCTTCCATTTATCTGGATCTGACGTTCCCGTTTCATCCTCCGCAATAAAACGTCCCATATCCATAAACATGGAATCCATCCTGGTCACATTACGCGTATTAAAGTCCTTGAAATCTAAATATTTTCCAAGCGAAACACACCCTTTGAACATTGCGCTCATATCCGTCACGGATTCCGTATTGAGGTTACTAAGTCCTTTGAGATATCTGACAGATGTACAATTGTCAAACATATGGGCTGTTGTCGTCAAAGGATACTCCTTCATCGAAGGGTCAATCGTTATCGTTTCTGAATAGGCAAAGAAACTATCCACATCATTTTTCCACCATGTCTTGCCATCGCAATTAAGCTCGAAAGCATTGCTCGACGCTGGCATATAGCCATACTTAATCACAAGCTTATCGTATCCAAAAGGATAATATGGACCTCTTTTAAGATTTGAATATGTTCCCTCTGCATAAGGCACTTTTTTTTGTGTTTTCAATGTCAGATAACCAGGATTTCCCGCACCGCCATCAACATGGGCGTAAGTGTGATCAACATGCGATTCATCATACGTAGTTCCCTTCCCTCCTTGAATTTTTTCACAATATTCAAACATATTCACTGCATCCAATGAGGAACTGTTCAACAACCAGTCTGAGCCAACAATGACAGTTTTTAAACTCTTCATATTAAAGAACATATAACCCATGTTCGTCGCTTGTCTCGTATTGAAGCTAGATAGGTCGATCGTTTCCAATGCCGACTGCCAGAACATACCATACATATCAGTGACAGAAGAGGTATTAAATGTTGTCAAATCAACAGAGGTCAATGCTCTACATTCGTAAAACATCCGTCTCATACTAACCACAGAACTGGTATTGAAGCTTCTCAAATCAATTTCTTTCAATGACTTGCAATTACTAAACATTTCCGACATATCTGTTACCGTCTCTGTCCGCATATTGTTTATGCCCTCAACAGTTCGAAAGTTTGTGAAATATGCGAAAAATTTCTTAAGAGACGTAGGCTTATAATCTCGGAATGATTTGGTTATTCTCACTTTGGTGAGTTTCCCTAAATTTGTAGGACTTCCTGATGGAGGGGTCAACCACACATCGCTATTATCAGGTACCGTTGGATCATATCTGTATGCATCCTCTGGTATATCACCATAATAAACCGTAAGCGTGGTATCTTTCTCACTGAAAATGCCATAAGGGCCTTTCTCCGCCTGCATGGTCATGCTGAACAACAAGCATAAACATGCTCCGATACATCGTAAATGTTTACTCATACAAAATTGCGTTAATAGTTTTTATAATTTATTTCTTCTAATTTTCAATTGCCTAAATTTCTTCCCTATCGGGAATTACGATTACAGTTAAAAACATACAAATTTATTTAACAAAAATTAACTACATTGTGAATTTTGATAGATATTTTCCTTCCTCTGACAATTTCTTATCAAAAGTCAACACGTAAATTTCAGGAACCGAGGAAAACCCTCGAATTACTAAGAATTTTGAGACAACATATTTCGTGCAAAAGGAAACATTGCATTGATTAATCAGGGCTCAATCCATTTCGATTCGTATATTTATGTAAGTTTTGACTCATATAAAGCAAATACACATTGATAATAATCAAGAATTCGAACTGGGTGCAAAATATATACTCTGAAATTCTCTTTTTTCAAAATGCTTCCTTTATCTTTGATAGGTCATTTTCGTAAAATGGCCTTGGGATGTCACCATAGACGATGTATGATAATTGGCAGAGACGATTTGCACATCGTCCACGGAGGGAACCAACACAAATTCAAAAATCCCAAACAACTCTTCATAACGATAGTTTAACCAACACATAAAAACAAAAAACAACATGAACAAGAAAAAACTTCTTATCGGAACGATGATTATCGTCTTCCTCATTTCTTTACTAAAAATGACAGTGATACCAGGCAGAGGTATATTAACCACAATCATCACAACTTCTGCAGCATTTCTGTTTTTTATCGTTCCAATGCGAAAAGTCATACTCAACCTATTCAGAGACAAAAGGAAAGCAGAAACGCAAGGTCCTGCATACGCAAATGTATTAGAGGCTTTTTATGCCATATTCATGTCAAGTTTTACAATAGGCATACTATTTAAATTGATGCACTGGCCAGGCGCAAACAACATGCTTTCTATCGGTTTCATTCCTATACTTATATGCGCATGTCTCGTATTGTTTATCTATAAAGCATCCAACTGTGTCTATTTCTCCAGCGCAAGAGCCATTGCGATCGCCACAATTCTATATGCCTTGTTATTCGGAACACAATACTATTACCACTTCCTTGAAACCATTCGATGGGAAGGATCCGACGTCCTTGAATATTACAACAAAGCACGAACCGAGTCAACAGAAGAATCTTATAATATATTTGTCACAGAAAGAAACAAACTGCTTCAGCTAAAAGACAAAGAGCTATACAATACATTAAACAAAGAATACATAAAAGCACAAGAAGAAGCTAAGGAAACGAATGCACAAGTGCTCTACATCATCGATGATGTAGCCTATGACACCGACACACCTAATAAGGTTTTCCTTTCTATTGGAATAGTCGAACCATACGCAATCTCCTCTGGCATAAAGATCGATAAATATTTAAAAGCGATCGGATCATCTACGTTCAAACACAACAAATTTATTCTTGTGACCGATAATGTGAGACAAGCCTTATCCGACCTTGAAAATCTGCCATGGCAAACGGATTCATTCTCCGTAAAAGCTGGCAATGAGATTTACAAATTCGGACCTAACTTACAAGAATAACATAATTTTGTATTTGTAGAAATGGTCAACACCCTGTGAAAACGTAACACACCTCCGCGATATGATATTGCCAGAAAGGGGTGATATCATACACGGTGCGTGGTATGCTACGTATAATATACGTTGATACCTTCCTCACACGGTTTTACACCCGTGCATATGATGTGTCGTCCCTCCGGGACTGGGGGGATTACGTATTATGTAATGTATTTCATAATGTTACTATGAGGGGATTTAAAATTGAACGGTCGGATTGGTCAGATTGAGACGCAATGCATTGTGTCTACATCAGAAAAAAATCATAATAAACCCAAACACACAAAAAAAAAGCGAAACCACATGGCTTCGCTTTTTAGTAGCGGGATCGAGAATTGAACTCGAGACCTCCGGGTTATGAATCCGACGCTCTAACCAACTGAGCTATCCCGCCATCCCATTCATTCCTGAATTGCGGTGCAAAGATACTCCTTTTTTTTGAAAATCAAAAAAACTTTTGTTATTTTTGTATTGTTTCCAGAAAGAAATTTTTCATGACTAAACGATTAGTACTATACATAACATTCATATTGTGCAACTTATACATCTATGCAGGTGCACCGAGATTTTCCATCTATCAGTCGCAATCCTATATCCCATATAGCAATATAAACGACATGGTAGAGGATTCCTATGGATTCTTATGGATCGCAACAGAAAATGGACTCATAAAATTCAACGGATACGACTACGAACAATATCTACAAAACGATAGTTCTACTAACTCTCTGCCTAACAATAACTGTCGAAAACTGCTTCAAGATTCGCACAAAAGGCTTTGGGTGGGAACAGACAATGGCGTAGCTATCTATAACTATGAACATGACAACTTCAACGAAATCCCCTTGGTTAATCTTCTGAGTAACAACATCGTTTATATACAAGAAGATGAGGAGGGCAACTTCTGGGTACAAACATTTCGTGAGCTGGTAAAATTATCTTCCAACGGATCACAAATTCAGATCTACCCTTATACAAATGGTGTTTGTATGCATCAGGATAAAGATAAGATCTGGTTGGGTTCATTAACGAATGGCTTGCACTTGTTCGACAAAAAAACAGGCGAGATAAAAGCAATCATCCCTCGCATCAACAACGAACCAATAGAGTTACATGTCAAGGTAATTCTACCCGCATCCGATGGAAACATATACATAGGAACACGCGACTTAGGTCTGGTTATTTACAATCCTACGGATCATTCAATCAAGACCTATTCATCGTCCAACATGCCATCCATCTTCTACAGCGACTACGTGTTGTCTCTTTATGAAGATTCTCAAAAAAACATTTGGATAGGTTCTGTAAACGGACAACTTATTGAATACAACCCAGCAACAAAAGATTTCCATGTCCCACATTTTAAATATCCCTCTGGCGTCGAGCAACTGACAATCGGTTGCATCATGGAAGACAGCAAGAACGATATTTGGGCAGGCACACACCACTATTGGATATATCAATGCAACAGAGACATCAACACCTTCGAATTGTTCCAACGAAGTGACAAACCAGGTAGTCTCTCCCACAATGCCGTCACCTGTTTCTCTGACAATCAAGAGAAAGTACTGATCGGAACAGATGGTGGAGGTTTGAATATATATGACAAAGAAACAAATAAATTTTCTCCCGTTGACAAATTCGGGAAAATCATACTGGACATAAAAAAAGGAGCGCTTCCTGATGAGTTTTGGATCTCCACATGGGGATACAACCAAATCGGTGTCGTTCGTTATGACATAAAAACAGGTACGTACAAAATCTACAAACACACAGCAAACGATTCGAGCTCCATAACCAGCAATCTTCTTCGTTCGATATTGATAGATGGCCCTTATGTATGGGTCTCTACAGACGGAGGTGGTATATGCAGAATCAACACCCAAAACGATCACATTGACAATAAATACAATTGCAAAGAACTCATCTTCTCACGTCGCAATCCGCAATGGGTCAATCACCTAATGAAAGATCACAAAGGAAGACTTTGGGCTTGTTCGAGTGAAGGTATCATGCTATATGATGGTTTTTCTTGCAAGCGATTGCCTATCAATAAAAAATCCACCGAAAATCTACAAAACGAAGTGAAAATGTCCATCGAAACATCTGATGGAGAAATCTTATTTGTTACGGCAAACAACGGATTGATTCAATACAATGAAACGGATAGTTCATTCATCAATCTGAGCAATCAATACCATCTTCCTCTTAATTTAAATTCAATATGCGAAGATAAAGATCATAATCTCTGGATCATCTCCATTGAAGAGATCATCCGCTTAAACAAAGAAACAGGCACCACTCATCATTTCAACCTAAGGAATGATTTGAACGGAAACCCTTTCACCCCTAATGCCATCTATCATTCTGGAGATAAGATCTACGTAGGTTCCAACAATGGATACCTCGTATTTAATCCAAACGAACTGAACTTCACACCAGAAGAGCCTCAACTATTTTTAAACAACTTTTTTGTCTGGGGCAAGAAACAGATTATTGGTGAATCGAGTGTGCTGACAAAGACCTTAGCCTACACCGACACAATCATCCTCAATCACAACGAGAACTCTATCAGCATTGACTATTTCTGTATCGACTATAAAAATGCAGATTTAATAAGCTATGCCTATCAAATGAAAGGATTCCAAAACGGATGGACAAGTACAGGAAACAGCAGACAAGCCTATTTCACCAACCTGTCACCAGGCACATATACCTTCCTCGTAAAAGCAACCAACATCGATTCAAGCAAAGACATACTATCCAAATCGCTCACAATCATCATTCTTCCGCCTTGGTGGAAGACTTGGTGGTTTAAGCTCTCTTGCGTACTTGCATTGCTTATCATCTTCTACTTAATACTTTATATTAGATCACGAGATCTGAAGAAGAAACAAGTGGAACTTGAGAACTTAGTGGCTCAACGAACAGAAGAATTGCAACAGAAAAACATTGAGATTCAAGATCAAAAGGAGAATCTAGAGATTCAAAACAAACGATTAGACGAGTCACTCGTCACAAAAAATAAAATTCTTTCTGTCATTGCTCATGATCTACGGAATCCTCTCACCGCCATCGTAGGTAACCTGACCTTGATGAGCGAAGAGAACAGCAACGACAATAAAATAAAGCAAATCTGCAAATCTGCTAAAAATCTGCAATCACAGATGGAGAATCTATTGGATTGGGCACGTATTCAGAACCAAAACATCTTCTATTCTCCGAAAGACTGCTTCCTTGATGCTCTCACCAAAGAAGGCATCACCCTACTACAAGCTCTAATCATAGAGAAAAATATCCACCTTACATTTACAAACCAATGCTCTCATTCTGCCTATATCGACCAACGAATGATCAGTACAGTCATCCGAAACCTCCTCAACAACGCGATAAAGTTTACCAATGAGGGTGGCAACATACAGATAAGTATCACCGACCAAGATGACCAGATGATTCGCTGGACCATTCAAGATGATGGCGTTGGCATGACAGAGAAACAGACGGAACAGCTATTCGACAAAAACTCATCTTCCACTACTTTCGGTACAAAGAATGAAAAGGGATCAGGCTTGGGCTTAAAAATATGTCAGGACTTTATCCTCTTCAACAAAGGAAGTCTGAACATACAAAGTCAAAAGAATGTAGGAACCACAATCAGTATTTCGCTACCAAAAGGCGAGTTGACACAAGATTCAAAAGAAGAATCATTAAACATAGAGCATCAAAACCACGATGAGAATAGCGACAAGAAACATCTGCTTATTGTTGATGACAGCGCAGAGATTCTCAGTTTCATCTGTGATCTATTAAAACCGCACTATCACATTGAAAGTGCCACCAATGGCGAAGATGCTCTATTCTTGGCAAAGAAAGAGCTCCCAGACTTAATCATTTCCGACATCATCATGCCAAAGATGGATGGTCGCGAATTATGTCACTGCATCAAAGAGGATGCATTGACACAACATATCCCTGTCATATTACTCACTTCTGAGGACACCGTTGACGACCAAGTTCTAGGCCTCAACATCGGAGCAGACGATTACATAACCAAACCATTCAACTCCGAAATACTAAAAGCCAAGATAGCTACATTACTAAAAAACAAAGAATTACAAAGAGATCATGTCAGAAATCATATTTTAAGAATGCCTGACATGGAGATTCCTGAAAGCATGGATGACACCTTCATCGCAAAGATCAATGACATCATAAAAGAGAACATCAGCACCTCCAATCTTTCTGTTGAATTCTTGGCATCCGAGACAGCGATCAGTCGAGTTCAACTCTTCAGGAAGATGAAAGCAATAACAGGCTGTTCTCCTTCTGAATACATCAAAGCTATACGCTTGGAACACGCCGCACAGATCTTAAAACAGAGTAAACAAAACATCTCCGAAGTTGCCTATATGGTAGGCTTCTCAGATCCTAAATATTTCAGCAACTGTTTCTCGGAAAAATTTGGTGTCACACCTTCTCAATATGCAAAAAACCGATAATCCCGTCTAACCCCCATGGCGTTGCCCTGGGCTATATTTGTTAAGGTCTTTCAGCCCTATTCGCACTGCCTAAATTGCCTACTTCTTAACTCTTAACTCTTACTTCTTAACTCTTAACTCTTAATTCTTAACTCATCAAATTCCCTTCCCCGTCAAAACAGTTCGAATGGTATAGATTAAAATCTTAACATCCACTGTCACAGAGATGTTTTCCAAATAGATGATATCATATTTCAATCGATCTATCATCTTATCCACCGTATCAGCATATCCATACATCACCATTCCCCATGAGGTGATACCGGGACGTACTTTATGAATCACCTTGAAGTAAGGCACCTTTTCAGCTATCTGCTGTTCGTAATAAGGACGTTCAGGACGCGGCCCCACCAACGACATATCTCCCTTCAAGACATTGAAAAACTGCGGAATCTCGTCGATTCTATACTTTCGTAAGACACGACCCACCTTGGTGATACGTTTATCATTGACAGACGATAGTTGTGGCACATTTCCTTCCGAATTATGTTCCATCGTACGGAACTTGTAGATATTAAACAATTTCCCTTTCAACCCCACACGTTCCTGTTTATAGATGACAGGACCCTCTGATGTAATTTTCACCAACAATGAAACCAACAAAAGCAACGGAGAAAGGAAGACGATAGCCAATGCCGAAACAGTGATATCCATCAACCGTTTAACATTCTTACCCGACTCTGAAAGTCGGACATCAAACAGATCCACCAAAAGAGCCCCATAGATGGACGTCACACGTACGCCACCCACCAAGAAGTCATACAACTTAGGGATGATCTTCAACTCCACATCCTTCCCCACCAAGCGATTGACCACCTCGTAGAAATCTTTCATATCATCACTATCTGTCGCCACGATAACTTCCTCAATTTCATTTTCATCGATAATCGTATCCAAGTCACGTTCAGACCCCAGTATCATCTCTTCAGGCACATACGATTGCTCTGAATCTATGGAGACAAAGCCTCGCACAATCTCTCCCGTAGAATTCTTCATGTTCTGAAACTCCTGATACAAGTTCATCGCCTTCTCTCCACACCCGACAATCAGGGTATTGAACCCCCATACTCGATGATGAATATTATACGTCACAATGCGAGTCAACGTATAGCGAGCCAGATAAATCACGACAAAATAGATCAGGAACAAGACAATAAACGATCGATAGTAGTCGGTATAATTCACAACAGGGTCGTTCAACAACAAGATAAAAAACAAACCCAAGCAACCTAACAGCACACTAACGAACGTTTGCCACAACTCCTCCACCCTGGATTTTCGCAATGGCTGATTGTAATACCCCGATAGCCAAAACACAAACAACCAATACAGCGGGATACCCAACACAATCTTCTCGAAGTTATAGATCGGAGAAAACATCTGAATCTGATGTATAAACGTGGACTCAATCTCCAAACGTCTAAACACAAAGAAAAGAGCCCATGCAAACAACACAGAGAACAAGTCTAAAATAATATATTTCAGACGTTGCTTCATTTTTTTGTGTGTCAAACATTCCATAGTCTATTCAAGACTTAATTATTCACGAATTATACATACCTCACCACCCTTTCCGAGCTTGATAATAGAAGAAGGAGCCGCTTTTGAAAAATCCTTCTGACGGTATTTAACGATATAATCAACACCGTTCTTTATCTCATCAGAGATCTCTGAAAAATTCTTCGCTGAAGGTTCCCCACTTATATTAGCAGAGGTTGAAACAATAGGCAATCTGAAGGTTTCACACAAAGCCTTCGAAAAAGCCTCCTTTGTGACACGGATTCCCACGCTACCATCCTCCGCCAATAGATTAGGTGCCAAGTTCTTAGCTCCCGAATAGATGATAGTCAATGGTTTCTCACTCAACTCGATCAAGTCGTATGCCACCTCAGGCATCTCATCCACAAGACGTTCCACTTTTGCTACATGATCCGTCAAAACCAAAAGAGCCTTGCTATCTGATCTTTTTTTCAATTCGTATATTTTCTTTACAGCAGCTTCATTTGTAGCATCACACCCCAATCCCCAGATTGTATCCGTAGGATATAGGATTATACCACCCGCACGCATAACCTTCACAGCTTCCTTTATATCATCCTTAAACTCGGACAGATTATTCGGTTTCCTATTTTCATTTACATTCATCGTTATTCCTCCTTATGATTAGTCTTTTCAGAATATCTTTCTTCCATCATTTTCCGCAAAAACTTACCTGTATAGGACTCTTCGCACTGCATCAACTCCTCAGGTGTTCCTGCAAATACTAGTTTTCCACCGGCCTCACCTCCTTCAGGACCGATATCAATCACATAATCAGCTGATTTAACAACATCCAAATCATGTTCAACAATCACCACAGTATGACCATTGGCAATCAAAGCATTGAACGCTTTCAACAATGTTTTCACATCATGGAAATGAAGTCCTGTAGTAGGTTCATCGAAGATAAACAGAGTAGGTTCTGGTTTTTCTGTACCCAGAATAGCCGCCAACTTCACTCGCTGACTCTCACCTCCCGATAAAGTATCAGAAGACTGTCCTAACTTCACATATCCAAGACCAACGTCTTGCAATGTTTTCAATCGTTTTACAATTTTCTTTTCCAACGAAGAGGATGCCTCCGAGAAGAACTCCACAGCTTGATTAACCGTCATCTCCAAGACATCATATATTGATTTCCCTTTATACAAGACCTCAAGGATATCCGATTTAAATCGTTTACCATGACACGCTTCACATGGCAATACTAAATCAGCCATAAACTGCATCTCAACAGTAATCGTACCCTCACCCTGACACTCTTCACATCGACCACCTTCCACATTAAAAGAGAAATAAGCGGCGGTATAACCCATCTGTTTAGACAATGGTTGTTCAGCATACAATTTACGAATATCATCGTATGCCTTGATGTAGGTCACAGGGTTGGAACGAGAGGATTTACCAATAGGATTCTGATCAACGAATTCAACCCCTTTCAACAGATTTATACTACCTTTTATTTCACGGAATGAACCAGGTTTTTCCGCATTCTCATCATATTCTCTCTTCAATGCATTATAAAACACATCATACACAAGAGAGGATTTTCCAGATCCACTCACACCTGTCACCACAGTCATCACATTCAATGGGAACTTCACATCGATACCCTTCAGGTTATTATGGCAAACGCCTGTCACCTCAATAAAGTTACTCCACTTCCTCCTATATAGCGGCATGTCAATCTTCTCTGCCCCATTCAGATATTTCAATGTGTAACTTTTTTCACACAGTTTTTTATCCTCAAGCAATTCTTTTGTGACAGGGCCTTGGAAGACCACTTGTCCGCCTAACCTTCCTGCATCAGGTCCTATATCCACCAGATAATCGGCCGCACGCATGAATGCTTCCTCATGCTCCACAACAACAACCGTATTACCGATCTTCTGCAATTTACGTAGCACATCAATAAGCAAGTGAGTATCCCTCGGATGTAATCCAATACTAGGTTCATCCAAGACATACAAAGAACCCACCAAGCTACTACCCAACGAGGTTACCAGATTAATGCGTTGGCTTTCGCCACCCGACAGTGAATTGGACAAACGGTCCAACGTCAAATAGCCCAATCCAACATCTTTCAAGATTCGCAGTCTGTTGCGTATCTCCAACAACAAACGTTTGGATGTCTTTGCCTCTTGTTCAGTCAACTCCAACGAGTCAAAGAATGGCACCAAAGAAGTAACCGGGATAGAGACCAATTCGGTAATAGAACGTCCTCCCACGCGCACATAGCTAGCCTCCTTACGCAATCGGCTACCTTTACAATCCGGGCAGGTCGTTTTTCCTCGATAGCGTGCCAACATGACACGATATTGTATTTTATACTGATTCTCACGAACAAAGTCAAAGAACGAATCAATTCCCTGGATACGTCCATTGCCATGCCACAACAAAGATTTTTCTGCCTCAGTAAGCTCCATATAAGGCTTGTGAATAGGGAACTTTGCAGAAGAGGCGTTCATGATAAAATATTGAAGCCACTCCGACATCTTTTCGCCTCTCCAACACACCACGGCACCATCGTAAACAGAACGAGTCTTATCTGGGATAACAAGATCTTCATCAATGCCCATCACTTTACCAAAGCCCTCACATGTAGGACAAGCACCGTATGGAGTATTGAAACTAAACATCAATTCAGAAGGTTCCTCAAACACCATACCGTCTGCCTCAAATTTCTTCGAGAATTGTTGCAACACAACTGGTTTTTCGGAAGGGTACATTCTCACAAGGCACACATCATCGGCCTCAGCAAAAGCCGTTTGAATAGAATCGCCCAAACGATTTCGAGTATCACGATCATCTCTCACCACAAAACGATCTATCACAAGGAGCACCTGAGTCGTTGAAGATATATCAGACGTGATAGCCTCTTCAATCTTCATGATTTCGCCATCGATTTCAATTCTACTATATCCTTGTTTTTGGAAGATAGACAATTGTTCCGTCATCGTTCTACCCGACGACAGCACAAAAGGAGCCAAAAGAATACCTTTTGTACCTTCTGGGAAAGAAAAGATGAAATCGGTCACATCACTCAATTGATGTTTCTTCACCTCCACACCCGATATAGGAGAATAGGTTTTCCCGATACGAGCAAACAGTAATTTTAGATATTCATAGATTTCTGTCGAGGTACCCACCGTAGAACGAGGATTTCTCGTATTCACCTTTTGTTGAATAGCAATAGCCGGAGGGATTCCCTTTATAAAATCCACTTCA
>JBGUIU010000220.1:0-3691 GCA_045113275.1 Paludibacteraceae bacterium | reverse complement strand
GAGAAGCAACTGTTATCGGTATGTATTCGTTTTGACTATATATTTCGTACCCGAGAATATCAAAGAGAAACTTCTCTTGTTCTGAATCAAGGTGCTTTGAAACAGTCTAGAATAGTTTGTACTCGATGGAAAGGAAAGACAAAAGGTGAGGTTGATGGAGATGCCTTGGACGATAAAGAATACAAGGATAGTTGTCTGATAACTTTATTAAACAATGCGGAGGCATTTATTCGTAATAATTCCCGTACGCCTTGGACAATTCGAGGGATGAGGCGAGAAGAGAATAGTGATTATCCATTTAAAGCTGTTAGAGAAGTCTTGGTCAATGCATTGATACACAGAGATTATCAAATTATTGGAACTGAAGTGCATGTAGATATTTTTGACGACAGATTAGAAATAATATCTCCTGGCGGGATGATGAATGGTAGCCGGATTCAAGATCTTGACCTGCGTCATGTCCCGTCGATCAGAAGGAATGAAGTCGTATCTGATATTTTTTCGAGGTTGAATTTTATGGAGCGTCGAGGAAGTGGAATAGGTAGAATCCTAAATTCCTATTGCGGGCTTGATGAACAACCTATATTTCAGTCAAACGAATATTTCTTTACGGTGACATTGCCCAATAGAGGAGTTGCAACCCCTTCACAAATAGAAATGAGATTTGAAGAAAACACAACTTATGAGGAGAAAGCACAACTTTCTCACGAGAAGACACAACTTTTGGATCCGAAGAGACAACTTTCTTCAGAGACTGAAGATTGGGAATTAAAATACTTTCATGATGTAGTTGTAAAGAATATTGAGGACTCATTCAGAGGAAAAACGCTTGCTAATATAGAAGAATTATTCATACGATATAGGTATGTATACTCTTTTAATAGGAGCAATGTGGCGGAATTGTTTGGAATAACCGAGAACAGAGCTTCTGTAATACTAAAAATCTGCGTTGAAAAAGGCATTATTGCTAAACAGAGGAATGGTGTGTATGGTTTTGTAAAGCAGTAATACTGGAAAAACAGAGAAGACAGATATTTCCTTTTTCATTACAAAGCAAAAGGAGAAGAACGTGAACTGCTGGAAATGAATTACGGGGAGTCCATAAAGCTGCGAGACGATGAGGAAAAACTATTTCTTCATCGTTTTTTTGTAACCTTTTCTTCTGGCTAATTGTAATATTAGTATAAGGTCTTAAAAAGGAGCATCAAATGAGATTACCTGTACAGGATCTGATGAACATGTACAAGAATAATGTATACGCGGTGGCATTCAGCATATGCAAAAATGCTAGCGATGCGGAAGATGTTGTTCAGGATACATTTCTTCAGTACTACATGACACATAAGCACTTTGATAACGAACAGCACATACGTGCATGGCTGCTCAGAGTGGCAATCAATAAAGCTAAAAATATTCAGTTCTCTTTCTGGCACAGAAATGGAATGCCATTGGATGATTACATTGAAACGCTTTCCTTTGAAACGCCGGAAACGAAGGAACTATTTGAAGAGGTTATGAAGCTGCCTGAAAAATACAGAGTGGCAGTTCATCTCTTTTATTACGAAGACTACAGCATCAAAGAGATAGCAAAGATACTCAGGACCACAGAGAGCAATATAAAGGTCAGATTATCGCGCGGACGTGCCAAACTGAAAGACGCGCTTAAGGAGGGCTGGGAAGATGAGCAATAGGGAACAGTATAAGAAAGCATTTTCGGTTTTACAGGCCTCCGGTGACTTTACTTTGGGGGATGAAAAAATGGCTGTATTAAAGAAAAAAGCAATGCTAAGAACTTTCGCGGCTGCAGCTTGTGCGTGTTTGGTAATTGTCGGTAGTTCTCGAATCGCATATGCTGCAAATGTTGGTGGGATCCAAAGAACAATTCAGTTATGGATGTATGGCGACCAGACGGATGTAACCATTGACTTTGATGGATCAGGTAATTATTCCATGGAATATACTGATGCAGATGGAAATACAAGAGAACTGGGAGGTGGGGGATTTGATGTCGATGCTGATGGCACCAAGAGGGCACTGACAGAGGATGAATTAATATGGCTTCTTTTTGAAGAAGTCGATGTAAGTTATAACGATGACGGCAGGATAATGCTGTATTTTCAGGGACAGGTCGCAGATATAACTGATAAGTTTGAAAATGATATCTGTTATATTTTCCTTAATGGAACAGATCTTAATGGAACAGATGCAAGCCTTTATGTAACAGTACTTAAGGCGGAGGATGGAGGCTTTCCCATAGATTCAAGCCCTGATAGATACCTGCAATATAAAGAAACCGAGCCTGGCATATATACCGTATATTGATTCATAAGTTGTAAGATGGCCTAATGCTTTCATGAAATATATAGACAATAGTTTCACTAGATGGAAAAGCTGCAGTTAAATGTATTTGAGCTATATTCAGAAATATCGTTCATCTGAATGGTGTTAGACATTAGAGGAGAGATTAAGCTCTCTTCTTTTTTTGTGTGGGCGACAATCGAGAGGCTGTAAATAATCTGACAATATCCCAATCCAATATACAATTCCGCACATCCACCGGACACTCACCGGACTCCATCGGACGAACACCGGACATCACAGATTATCATTTCGTTTACAATTATTCCTGTAACAGAGTTCCAGTTATCAGCTGGACGAAAAATTCAACACCGGCCCTGGTGCGCAACAGAGCAAGGATGCTGACCATATCTTCCCTGATATTCCTCAGGGAGATGTGGTTCGGGATTCCTTCCCTGCTGCGCATTTTTGTTGGGCATGCCCCTGCACTTTTTGCAAGCTATGTTCGATTCCCGGCATCCCTGTCTCCCGAAGGAGGGCAGAAAGGAATGAATGGGACACAGGAGATACTTTATCAGGAAAGATGTGAAAAAAGCAGGCAAGGTAAAGGAATGGATCGAGATGGAGGGGGATGAATTTTACAGGTTTCTTCGCACAGAAGATGCAAAAGGTCGGTACTTCATTCAGCTTGCAAATGACGGGGACCCGGATTGTGATGTGATCCATATGGAGGTCTCCAAGCCGGAATACCTGGCATGGAGAGCCGATTTTGACAGGAAGCAGTATTACAGGAAGCGGAACCTCCGCCATGGATTCGTTCTTGTATCACTGAGCGATCTGTCCGGAGATATGAGCGAAAAAGGACTTACGATCGAGGATGTAACAGGATCAGGCGCACCGGGAACATGGGAACGTGCAGTGGGAGAAATGGAAGTCGAAGAACTACAGCAGGCGATTTCCAAGCTTTCCGGGAGGGACAGGGACCTTCTCAAAATGCGCTTCTGGGATTCCATGACACAACAGGAAATAGCAGATGCCTTTAATACTACCCAGCCTAATATACGGCAACGCCTCAGGCGGATATATAAAAAGCTTGCGGGACTAATGAAATAATTTTTTTGGATTTTTTTAAATTGTGAGTTATAAAATCGCAAAAAATTCCACAATGCCTAAGTAGAGGGACATATTGTTCGGAGCCTGTTCTGGGATGATCCTCCTGCAGGTGCAGAGGTCATCTGCCAATCAATGATCATGAACAAACGTCCTGACCGGGACCTTGAAAACTGAATATACATTTACCAGATATCTTCCTTCTTTTTCCAAATGGATCAGCGCGGAGCTTCCTGGGCACGCAATGACGGTGCATTTGCACCCGAGCGATACGGGCGAAACG
>JBGUIU010000219.1:0-3949 GCA_045113275.1 Paludibacteraceae bacterium | reverse complement strand
AAAAAAATCGACACCCGCAAGGGAAATGCCGAAAAACATAAAAATATTTTCATTTTTTCGCAAAAAGCGACTTTTACAGGTTTTTATCCCCACATCTGTCCGACACCGAGGGTGAGGAGCATGATTAGCATTCCCGCATACCGTCTGAACTTCTGCGGCATTTGTTTTTCATTCCAACTCATTGAGAGTTGATTTAAGTTAATTTTTTTCATGATGTTATATTTATTTTGTTAATTATTTCGTCAGTATAATCGATATCCATTCTCCTTCTGAAAGTAATTTACTTTCGTAATGCTGGCTTTTGGACCTTCGTTGGTCTGCTTTATATTATAGTCAGCATCACCTCCTGGTGGCGTTTTATCGCCCAATACATTGAAGACATACCTTTCTTCTTGGAGTTTATCTTCTCCGTCTTTAATCAACAGCAAGGTTACATATCCTGTTAAGTCCTCATGTCTATTCGCATTACATTCCAACAACAATTCGAGGTTCTTCACCATTTGGTTGGATATACACAAATCTTTACACGGAGAGTCACACACTTTAAATTTCACATCATTACTATCTGTAAGCTCTCCTCTTTTCCTTAAATGCCCACTTAAGGCATCCTGCAATATTTCCTCCAACTGCTTTTTCTCTTGTAGTCCCATATCATGATATTAGTTTAATTCATTATTTTGCATTTAAATAATCAATAATCTCTGATAAGTATCTTGTCATATTTCTTAATGATTGCATTTTTTGTGGTTCTATACCTTCAGGCTCAAAATGCATAACTCTATTCCTAATTACTTTTATATCCTTGAGATAGTTATTAAAATCTCTGTGATCATTCTTTAAATCTAACTTTTCCCAATAGTGTGCTTCTTCAAAAATTTTGCAGTAACCTCCAAATGTAAGATCATCAATTGAAGGTTCATCTTTTTTTATCATACTATTCTTCTTAATATCATCTTTAGAAACACCTATTCGCCCAATTATCAAACGTATTTGTAATTCTATTTGCTCAAGTAGTAAGAATGCCTCAGCTTGAGTAATAGAGAAGAACTCAGACGCAATATCCGAGGATGTAATAAAGCCTGAAAATGTTTTGTCCCCATTTAATACAACTACAAATTTGTTTGCAGATATCAATTGAATAGCATCTAACAATGGAGTATCAAGGTATATCGCAGTTATCTTTTTCTCCATGCAATCTTCTACCTTATTGTTTTTTTTATTATGCCATAACGCTGATCCGATTGTTTTCCATGAAATATTACCGCATAATTTGGTTTCATCGCCATCTACTACAGGTAATTGTGAAAAGCCATGTTGTTGCATTAAGGTTATGGCATGTAATAAACTATCATCTTTATCGACAAAAATAGGTTTGTTTATTGTAGCAGCAGCTAATGAATCAACTCTTTTGATCGGATTTGCAGTTACTCGTGTTGTTGCAACATTTTGTTTGTTTTGTAATGTCAATTCTGCATAAAACCATGCGTGATAGAAATCACCACTCAGTTCCAATCCTTCTTCATCCAAATCCTGATTGACTCTTTGTGCTAACCCCCATGATCTGCGACAATAACCGTAACTATTAGTTATTTCCCATGGTGTAACCGGATGCTTTTTAGTCCGATCTTTTTTTATATCTTCTATCTTTTGTTCAAATGTTAAATCTTCCATATTTATTTCCCCTTAAGTTTTTGCAATTCTTCTTCAGTATAAACTTGCAGTTCAATATTATTTATATTGCTCTGCTTAAAATATCCATACGCCTTACTTCTTTGCTTTTCATCTGCTACAACCACACATAAAATAACACCAGTAATATACCCTGTCTTTTGACGTAAATAATTTGCGGCTTCATATAAATAATCGAGCTTATAGTTCAATAACTGCCCTATGCTGTGAATACAGTAACGAACATCGATGATTATATTCTTATCTTCTCCCAAGAAAAGCCCATCTATATTTACTCTCTTAGTCGGGCTTAATCGGAGACGTACATTTCGCTGCAAAGCAGGGTATTGCTTTTCATACCAATCTAAAGCCAAATGCTCCACTCGCTCGCCATCACTCATACGTTGCTTGATCCAAATATCCTTGGAACTTACCTCGCGTACTTCTTCCGGCGTATCTTGAGTAACTTGTTCATACTCTTGCTCTGCTTCCTTTTCAAGTTCTTGTTGTTGATCTTCTGCGGGTTGGTTAGAAATATCTAACTTACCTTGTAATAATTTAATGACATTCGCTAGTCCCGCTAATAAATCCGGGCATATCTCCCACTTGTCGACATAATATAAAAGGACAGATGCTAGGATCAAATAAAACCAAGTGGTATCAATCCACAGGCATACTACCACGAACGCTGCTACACATAATACCTCTATATCTTTTGCTTTACGTTTCTCATTTTCTGATGCATCCTTATCTCGATATAAGAATTGCTTAAGACCGAGTATTAAAGAGAGAACTAATAGAAGACCTAATGCCCAAATAAACAATATCTCCTTCTTATATTCTTTTACATATTGTAATATTTTTGTGAACCAGCATATAACTTCTTCTTGTGTCTCGCTTTCGCAATAAGCATTAACAGCCTGTTTTACGGATAGATTAATCCGCAAGCTATCTATCTTCTCCACATAACACGTGTCATGAACCACCTCTACGCAACAATCTGCCCACAATAATCCTGTACTTGCTATCATCGCAAGCACCATCATCAACCCATATTTGAGCAAATTTTGTTTCATTCTATTTCGATTTTTAGTTAATTTCGTTATTTTTTCAAATGCGCTTTTGCTTCTTGGTTTAGCGCTTTTATCGTTTCCATATAATCCTCCTCGGCTGGAGAAAGACGGCGTTCTTTGAATTTTTTCAGTTCCCCTAAGGCATGTGCCTTTGCATCGTCTGCCGATACGCGACCTTTCCCTTCCAGTACAGGGCGTTTGTTGACACGTATCAGATCCTCAAGAAGTACCATATAGTCTGCCATGTACATATGTTGATGCAATTTGGCTTGCATCTCCGCGAAATCAAAGAAACCACTGACAAGACTACGCATTGCATCCAACTCTTTATCCGTCATATAGTTCTTCGCGATGGTCACTTTAGCGGTTGTAGGATACTCCCCTGTTGTCAAACCCATAAACGGTTGGTCTGCATCTGCGCGCTCGACAATCAATTCACTTGCCGTATGACCATGAATGGCAAAGTGGAATTTATTTTGGTATGCAGCAAAAAAGTCATGAGCCGCTTTGGATGTTTTGTCATAATCATATGCCGTCGCATAGAGATCAAGAACCTGACGATAGATCATGCGCTCGTCTGTGCGTATCTCTTGAATGCGCTGCAAGAGTTCTCTCCAATACGCCCCTCCGCCGTTACCTTTCAACCGCTCATCGTCTAAAGTAAAGCCTTTTACGATATATTCATGTATGCGTTTTGTCGCCCATTGACGGAACTGAACACCGCGTAAACTCTTTACCCTGTAACCAACCGAAATAACAACATCCAGATTGTAATACGGTATTAATCTTGTTTGCGTTTTGCCTTCTATAGCACCATGTGAAGTGGTGTGTGCAAAATTTGCACAGACCACATTTTTGTCCAATTCACCCTCGGCGAAAATGTTATTGATATGCCTATTAATAGCTGTTCTATCTCTATCGAACAACTCTGCCATCTGGTCTTGAGTCAGCCACACCGTCTCATTATCCAGTCGCACATCCAACTTCGCCTGACCATCCTGCGATTGATAGATTACTATTTCACTATTATTTTGCATTTTTTGTTTTTCATTTGGTCTATTGGCCTGCGCGCTCGTCTTACGTATACGCACAAACGCGCCCGAACAAATCGGGCGCAAAGGTACAAAAAAAAATCGACACCCGCAAGGGAAATGCCGAAAAACATAAAAATATTTTCATTTTTTCGCAAAAAGCGACTTTTACAGGTT
>JBGUIU010000218.1:0-3500 GCA_045113275.1 Paludibacteraceae bacterium | reverse complement strand
AGCTCCAGCAGTTCATCTTCTAGCAGTAGCTCTAGCTCCTCAAGCAGCTCCAGTAGTGGTTCATCTTCTAGTTCCAGTTCATCCAGTTCGAGCAGCTCTAGCAGTTCCTCAAGCTCATCCAGTAGCTCTAGCAGCTCCAGTAGTAGTTCATCCAGCTCTTCGAGCTCCTCTAGCTCCTCAAGCAGCAGTTCTAGTAGTAAGCCATCATCAAGCTCCAGCTCTAGCTCAAAACCAACTAGTACATCATCTTCTTCGTCCTCATCCTCTTCCACTCCAGAACCAAGTACTTTAGAGGCGAAGAAGGCATCATATACCTACAAAGATTACACAAAATATAATGCATATGCATTTTCATCTGCGCCATGTGACGGTGCTGCTAATATCTTAGTCATTCCTGTTTGGTTCTCAGATTCAGGTAACTATATTTCTTCAAGCAAGAAAGAAAACGTTAGATCTGATATCCAAGCTGCCTATTTTGGCACTAATGAAGAAACAGGCTGGAGAAGTGTTAAGACCTTCTATGAAGAAGAAAGCCATGGTGCTTTAACGTTCACTGGTACAGTTTCTGAATGGTATTCATGTGGCCAAGCTTCTTCTAACTATGCCAAGAGCACGAACAATACTTGCAGCTTAGTTACAACCGCTACAAATTGGTACTTCAATAACCATAGTGATTCTAGAACTAATTACGATAAAGATGCCGATGGCTATATCGATAGTGTCATGCTTATTTATGCAGCGCCTGACTATGGCACCGTTAACAGCAATGACTCAAATTTATGGGCGTATTGTTACTGGCTTCAAGATTCAAGCGTTCAGAATGTCTCAAGTCCGGGTGCGAATGTCTTCTTCTGGGCTAGTTATGACTTTATGTACGGTAGCAACAAAGCTAATTCACGTACAGGCCACAACTATGCGGGTGGTGATACAGCGTATTGCTCTCTTGATACTCATACATATATCCATGAAATGGGCCACGTCTTTGGCTTAGAAGATTATTATGACTACTCTGGCCAATATAATCCTGCCGCTGGTTTCTCCATGCAAGATAATAACGTTGGTGGTCATGACCCATTCAGCTCCTATGCTTTAGGCTGGGGCAAGGCGTATATCCCAACAGAAACAACCACAATTAACTTAAAACCATTCCAAGATACAGGTGAAATGATTCTTCTTTCACCAAATCCAGATAGTAATAATTCACCATTTGCTGAATATATTCTTCTAGAATATTACACACCAACTGGTCTCAACAAATTTGATAGTGATCATCAATACCGTCAAGGTTATTCATATCCACAAGGACCAAATATCCGTGGTATCAGGGTGTGGCACGTTGATGCTCGCTTAGCGAAATACAGTAATTATGGTGGTTATTCGTTAACTTCAAACCCACCTAGTAATTACAATAGAGTGACAATGGCTATGAGTAATTCTTATCAAGGTGGAGATCTTGGCTCTTCAACTGACTACTTATCACCACTTGGAAGTAGCTACTATAATTTCAATATTTTGCAACTCATCAGAAATGATAATAGTGCAACCTACAAACCAACACAGAACTTCAAATCTACTGATGTATTTAGAAGTGGCCAAACATTCACTATGAGTCAATACAAAAATCAGTTTGCTAAAACTGGTAAACTCAATTCCAATGTTGACCTTGGCTTCTCTTTCACTGTTAACTCAGCTGACCAATACGGTGCGACAATTACAGTCACTAAATCATAATTCACTTGATTAGTCGCAATAAAATTGCTAATGTATTTAATGCTGTTTAACAGCAATGGGTCCGTAGCTCACCTGGGAGAGCGCCTGATTTGCATTCAGGAGGTAGCGAGTTCGATTCTCGTCGGATCCACCAATTTGTTTATAATCACTTTGTGATTAAATATAAAACATAGGAGGTAAAACTCATGTTACAATACCGTTATGACACTCAATTATTAATTGAAGGTACAGGCCTTGATGAAGATGAAATCACTGATTGGATTTTAGAAAACATGAAAGGCGATTCCCTCATCTGTGTTGGTGATGATGAAATGATTAAAATCCATTTCCACACAAACGAACCATGGGATTTACTCTCACATTGTGCCACTTTAGGCGAAATCTTCGATATCGTTGTCGAAGACATGGATCGTCAATCAAGAGGTTTAAAGGGCTAATCCTTAAAACTTCGACGCACATGGACCATTAACTCAATCGGTTAGAGTGGACGGCCCATAACCGTTATGTTCCGGGTTCAAGTCCTGGATGGTCCACCATAAGGAGAATTACCCAAGCGGTTGAAGGGGTCGGTCTTGAAAACCGATAGAGGATGCAAGTCCTGCTAGGGTTCGAATCCCTAATTCTCCGCCATTAGCGAAATACGATATTGATTTCATCAGTATCGTTTTTTATTTTTTCATAGTAGAATATAGCGGACAGAAAATTGTAAGAAAGAATATATTATGAGATTTAAAGTTTTTAAAGTAATTACATTAGTGCTTTCACTTTTTGTGGGCATAGGTGCCTTATTTGGCGGCATCGCTATGCTTATCAAACCAGATGGCAGTATCTTACATATGGAAGCAATGCTCCCATATTTCCAAGTCTTACCATTCGCGGATGTCTTATTCCAAGACTATGTCTTCCCTGGTATTGCGTTGATTATTGTGAATGGTGTTTCGAACATTATTGCGTCTATCTTCATGCTTACAAACAAGCGTATTGGTTATATCTTAGGAACATTATTTGGTTTCACATTAATGCTCTGGATTATTATCCAATTTGTCATCTTCCCAATGAATGCCTTGGATATTATTTATTTCACCATTGGTGTTTTACAATTACTTGCAGGCTACATTGCTCTTGTTTCATATAATCAATACTTCTTCAAGTTTGATGAGAATGATTACAAAGATATCAATAAAGAGTCTAAGACTCTCGTGGTCTATTTCTCTAGAAAGAAATTCACTAAGAGAATCGCCTATGAAACAGCGAATAAAGAAAAAGCTAATATCAAAGAATTGACCACTAAAGAAAGAACCGAAGGTGATTTAGGCTTCTGGTGGTGTGGTAGATTTGGCATGCACGCTTGGCCAATGGAAACATTGCCTTTAGATGTTGATCTTAAGAACTATGAAAAAATCATTTTAGTCACACCTATTTGGGTATTTAGAATGTGCTCACCAATGAGAGATTTTATTAATAAAAACAAAGACGTTCTTAATCAAAAAGAAGTATCCATTACATTCAATCACTTTAATCCATGGCTCCCAAAAGGCGCGATTAAAGAAGTTGAAAAAGCTATAAAAATCAAAGAAGTCAAATCGTACACAACGATGCTAGGACATACTTTTGGAAAAAAATAACATCTCAACAACGAGATGTTTTTAATCTTTATTTTATTTAATAAAGTGCTATGATAATGGCTATTATGAAAGTCAAATTAATCAAACTCACTAAAGAATATGAAAAACAATTAGGAGAAATGATTGATGAATGGAAACTAGACC
>JBGUIU010000217.1:0-2059 GCA_045113275.1 Paludibacteraceae bacterium | reverse complement strand
AACTCAAACATAAAGGAAGATCCTTTTTTATTCAATGCATAAATAATTTTTATTTTTTGCAATCACATAAAAAAAGTGATTGACCCTGAATTTGTTATCTACGAACAGATTAAGAAAAAGAAAGTTTCATCAGTCAAAGTAACTTCTTCCCAAAAAACACGTAAGAATTATGTCTTTATCATCGATGAAATAAACAGAGGCGAAATTTCCAAAATATTTGGTGAGCTGTTTTTTGCCATCGATCCTGGGTACAGAGGAAAGAAAGGGGAAATATCCACCCAGTACGCCAACCTTCATTCGGATCCGAATGAAAAGTTTTATATTCCGGACAATGTATACATCATTGGCACCATGAATGATATCGATCGTTCCGTGGACAGTTTTGATTTTGCCATGAGAAGACGTTTCAGATTTATTGAACTCAGGGCAGATGCAAGATCAGACATGCTTGAGGATCTTGAGGACCCCATCAAGAATGAAGCCATTAATAGAATGACAAAGCTTAATGATGCCATATTAACCGTAGAGGATTTGAATGAGAATTACCAGATTGGACCTGCTTATTTCTTAAAGCTGAAGGAACTGTCTTTTGACCAGTTATGGACGGACTGTCTGCAGCCTCTTCTTCAGGAATATGTTCAGGGAATGTATAGGGATGACATCATCATGAAACAACTGGCACAGGCATACGGCTATACAAATGTGAAGGAGAATAAGTCTGATGAGAGTGAGAACAAGCCTGATGTGATGGAGAACAAACCGGATGCAGTCAGTCAGGATTAAGGACAATAATCGGTTACCGGAAGAACGTTTTTCAGATATCAGAACATTAACCGGTAAGATTGCCAATAAAACTCTTGAAGAACTTGAAAAGGAAGGCATTTTTGTATTTCCCGAGAATGTCGCTGATACAGAGGACATGTCCCGAGAACAGATGATTCTTCAGAAAGTCAATAACAGCTACTGTACTGGAAACATTATGGGGTTTCTGGGATGCGGTGATGAACGGCTGACTATTGAATCCCGTTTTTGCGGAGACAGTGAGGATTATTTCTTTCAGTATCTGCTGAATAAGGTTCTGGATTGTCCCAATTTTATTAATCTGGAAACAGACACCGATAATGATAACAGGCTGTTTAATTTTCTGATATTTCTTTTTCCTCACTATCTGAAAGAAGCCATGAGAAAAGGCCTGTTTAAAAAGTATGTGTGCAATAAATACAATAATGCAAACATAAGAGGCACAATTGACGTTGCTCGACATATAAAGCAGAATACGCCTTTTATTGGCGATGTCGCGTATAGCCAGAGAGAGTTCTCTTTTGATAACTCTCTTACCCAGCTTATTCGTCATACCGTTGAGTTTATTAAGAGTAAGCCTTTTGCCAGAAACCTGCTTTCAAAAGTAAAGGATGAAGTCAATGCCTTAGTTAATGTCACTCAGAACTATGAATATTTCGACAGGCATAATATTATCATTCAGAATCAGAAAAACACCATAAGACATGCATACTTTCGTGAATATAGAGCTCTGCAGAGGCTGTGTCTTTTGATACTTCAGCATCAGAAGCATCAGATGGGGGCTGGTTCAAAGAACATATACGGTATCCTGTTTGACGGGGCATGGCTGTGGGAAGAATACATTTCCACACTAATCGGCGACTGGTTCCATCATCCGAAAAATAAAGAGGGGACCGGCGCTCAACGTCTGTTTCATGGAAACATTGGTCTTATTTATCCGGATTTTATCAGTAAAAATACGGATAACAGAATCATTGCTGATGCGAAATACAAGCCTGCACATAACATAGGCAATAAGGATTATCTGCAGGTATTGGCGTATATGTTCAGATTTGATGCCAAGTCAGGTTACTACATTTATCCTGAAACCACACTAAGCATGGATTATCAGTTATGGATGAACAGAGGTTCAACATATGAAGGGAATGTGCATCCGAGAAACGATATTTCCGTAATCAAACACGGACTGAAAATACCATCCAATGCCAAGTGCTATGATGACTTTGTGGCAAATATAAAGGAATCTGAAAAAGAGTTT
>JBGUIU010000216.1:0-18342 GCA_045113275.1 Paludibacteraceae bacterium | reverse complement strand
GGCAAGAACCCGTTCCAGCTCGACTCCAAAGAGCCGCAGTGGGATAAGTTCCAAGACTACCTCAAGGGGGAGGTTCGTTTCGCTTCTGTAGCAAAACAGTTCCCGAAAGAGGCAGACGAGCTCTTCGCCGCCGCTCAGGAGAACGCTCAGTGGCGTTACAAATCCTACCTCCGCATGCTCGGCACGCAATGGTAATAAGGAACACGCACACGCGTGTGTATAAGAAAAGCGGATTCCGTTGGAGTCCGCTTTCTTTTCGTTTTTGCCTATAGTGTCTTTTCAAGCATGATCGGCTTTATTTATCCTTTCGCTGCGCGTTTCTTTTTTACTTGCTCCGTTTCACTCCGCAAAAATTTTGGGGAAAGAAAAAAATACTCTTCATATCATGTAAAACTCATGTCACCTTCACGTCCTCTTTACTTCCGTTTATTTTCCTGTTAATCGGCTACCCTTGCGCTACCCTTGCGCTACCCTTGCGCTACCCTTGGGCTTCTTTAGCCGTTTAGATGATGTCTCGCGGTGCAGACGTTCTCTGTTTCTTCTTCTAATTACGTCGTCTAGTTGACGACATCCCCACACCCGCGCCATCTTTCTTCTTCGTATTACGTCGTCTAGTTGACGACATTCCCTCGCTCTAGCTGTGTTTCTTCTTCGTATTACGTCGGCTAGCTGCCGACATTCCCACGCCCGCGCAATCTCCCTTCTTTGAATTACGCCGTCTAGTTGACGGCATTTCATATAAATCTGCATTTTTCTCTTGCGTATGTGCGGATTTTTTCGTACCTTTGCACCAGAATTTGAAAAATAATCGCGCCCTTGTGGCAGAGAAAATTCGGTAGTATGGATCACGACACATGGCAATGGCAACAACCCGACACGGTGTGGAAAGGCGCCGGTTTGTATCATGTCACCATGGTCGTCCCCTCTCGTCAGCCGCTTTTCGGCGAACTCATCATCCCAAACGACGACCCCCTTCAGGCCTTCGTGAAGCGCACGGATCTTGGTGACGCGGTCGTTGATCGTCTGCTCCGTATTCCGGAGTTCTATCCCGAGGTACAAGTGCTCCATTTCTGCCTCATGCCCAACCACCTGCACGCGATCTTGTACGTCCGTCGGGCGATGAAGAAAGGTATCTCTTCTGTCATTACTGGCTTTTGGCGGGCAGCCCGAACACTCGGTCGCGCCTATTCATTTGCAGTATCCTCATTGGCTGATAGCTCAGCTTATTACACCAACCCCGCCTTACTTCGCACGCAGATAGGCAACGATGCCTTCTATGCCCTCTCGCCTGTCTTTACGGACAAACCTTTCCTGCGCCCCATGTCGCAGTATCGCCAACTACCCACCGCTATCCGCTATCTCGACATGAACCCCGCTCGTCTCGCTACCAAGCGCCTCAAACCCGGCTTCTTCTGCGTCCAGCACAACGTCGAGATCAACGGTCGTACCTACGATGCCGTCGGTAATATCGGTGTCCTCATGGAGCAGTTCCGCCAACCCGTCCACGTACGTAGCATGTGGGTCAAGGATGCAGCCGAACACGGCTATGACCAGCCCCTCAAAGACTACAAAGCCTCCTGTCTCGATGCCGCCTCCAAAGGCACGGTCATGGTCTCGCCTTTCATCTCTCGCGATGAACAGGAAGTGCTCCACGCGCTCCTTCATGACAATCGCTATATCATCTATCTCTCCGACAACGGCTTCGGCAATTACTTCAAACCCTCCGACCTCCTCTTCGATGCCGTCGCCGCAGGTCGCCTGCTCATCCTCTCTCCCTGGACGCACGATCCCGACAAACGCACCATCACCCGCGCCGAGTGCGTCGCCCTCAATCAGATGGCAGAGGAAATCTCCGCCCGTTGATTATATCTCCCTCTATATCTCTTCTTCGTATTTCTCTTCTTTGTATTACGTCGGCAAGTTGCCGACATTCTCACGCTCGCGCCATCTCTCTTCTTCGCATTACGTCGTCTAGCTGACGACATCTCCCCGCCCGCGCCGGCGCCCCTCCTGTGCTCTTCTTCGCATTACGTCGGCTAGTTGCCGACATTCTCTCTTCCGCTTCTCTGTATCTCTTCTTCGCATTACGTCGTCTAGTTGACGACATCTCCCCGCCCGCGCCGGCGCCCCTCCTCTGCTCTTCTTCGAATTACGTCGGCTAGTTGCCGACATCTTCATCTTCTCTTCTTCGAATTACGTCGTCTAGTTGACGACATTTATCCTATATTTCCTTTAGATTTCCCTTCAAAATACAGATATTAGACGGATTATCGTTCAATTTCTTGCTTATGTCAGATTTTTTTACTACCTTTGCAGCCGAAAACGGCTGCATATGATACAAAGATTGACAAGCATACCCACGGATGCTGAATACTTACGGGCTTTCCGTGAGAATAACAATTCATTGATAAGCCAATTTATACGGCAGAATATGGATAAATTTCTCGCGGTCATCAAAAAGAGTTTCGGTATTACTTCTAGTGTTACACTGGATGAGATTTTCTCGGATACGTTAACTCGTGTCTGGGAGAATATTCAGAGTGACAGACTTACCGAGGAGAAACTAACAACTTCTCTATTCTCTTATATGATGGGTGTAGGAGTAATGGTTGCGCACGAGCATACACGTAATAAGAAGATCGTATATGCAGATGTGGAAGCAAGTACTGACGATACTTCTGATGATGAATACATGAATGATGAGTTCACCAATCAATCTTTTATGCGTCCTGTTACATCAAAACAAATGTGGGACGAAGCAAATTGGATTGATGCCGTGGAAAATCCGTATGATAGATATGTGAAAGAAGGTCATACAGAGAAAGAATGCATAGAAGAATGGAACCGTTTGACGGAAGCTTATGAGAAAAGTCAAAAGTCCAAGTCCGCGCATATTTCTTCTGCGTCTGAACCAGATTACCGTGCAAGTATTATCAAAGAAGCAGTAGATACTATGGGAGGCCCTTGCGCCCCTCTGCTCAATCTTTTCTATTGGGAGAAAAAGTCATGGGCTATCATTGCTGAAGAACTGGATTATAGTGGTGCTGATAGTGCCAAAACACAGAAAAACAAATGCATGGGTAAATTGAAAAAGATTGTTGAAAACCGTTTGAAAGCTGTAATACTATGAATACCATTGAACGCACAGAGAGAATAGATGCTTATTTGGCAGGAACAATGTCAGATGCAGAAAAAAAAGAGTTTGAAGGGTTACTTTTAGGCTCCGAAACGTCATTAGAAGATAGAACCAAACTTCAAGACGAAATGGAACTGCAAAAGGAAATCATTTTTGCCATACGTAGACGTGGCTTCCGCGAAATGGTCAAGAAAGACATCGCGGAGATTAATAAAGAGAAAGAAGAACATCATCAACGCATTAAAAGAATTACAATTTGGTCGTTAGGTAGTAGCACCTTAATGGCTATGGCTGCTGTGTTGTTGTTACTATTTGTTTTGGCTCCCGTTGCTCAACAAATGCAGGGTTTGAGTTCGCAATATATTGCTGGGGTTGTTATAGATGACATAGAAAGAGATGTTGATAATGGTGAGGATATGCTTTCTGTTGCTATCGTTTTAATGCAAAATAACCAATGGGAAGAAGCAGAACAAATTATTAATAATATTTACACTCAACCAACAATAAAAACTTCGGATTTCCAGAAAGTAGAATGGCTGAGAGCAATATGTTTAATGCATAGAGGCAAAGTAATAAAAGCAAAAAAGTTACTCAATAAAATTGCTAATAGCAATAGTCCTTATCAAATAGAAGCACGAAAGATGCTTGATGATTTGGACTAATATCCCCAAATATAGCAGCAGTCGGAGTGAAACGCATAATTTTCATATCAGTTAGTGTGATCATACTTGTATTGAGTGTGTTATTTGCTGTATTCTTATGCAGTCCTGCCGGTCATAAGATGAGACTGGCTATAAACATCAACAGCGGAGGATTTGATAAGGCATCAAAAAACATTGCACAAGTAAAAGATTGGACGTATAGACCGGATTCTAAGGCAGACTATATTGATGTAAACTTAGGATTGGATTTTTGCGAGTATATGGACTCATTGCAACTATATCCAAATCTACGTGATAGCCTATTACTATATTTAGCAACGGAATGTTACTGTGCGGGGATAAACTATTGGCAAGAAAAATCTGATTATAAGACTTCAGAATTATTCCATCTGCAAGCATTAGAAATAAGAAAACTTGTATTGGGAGAACATAGTGCAGAGTGTGCCACGTCGCTTTATGAATTAGCCTCTTTATATTCTGATAATGGAGAGTATACAAAAGCAGAGGAATATTATCTTAAGGCATTAAATATTAGAGAAAAAGTTTTAGGATTATATCATCCTGACTATGCAGAATCATTGAGTGGCTTAGGTTGGTTATATATAGAACGAGGGAATTACCAATTAGCAAAGGAATATAATTTTCAAGCATTAGATATTCGTAAGAAATGTTTAGGGGACCAGCATCCTGATTATGCAAAATCCTTAGATTATATTGGCACACTTTTTTATACACTTGGAGATTTCGCACAAGCAGAATCATATTATTTGCAAGCATATGAGATACGCAAACGGGTTTTAGGCGAGAACAATATAGATTATGCAACATCGCTAAATAATTTGGGCGTTTTGTATGCAGATATGGATAATTATTCACAGGCTGAAAACTTTCAATTGCAGGCACTTAAGATAAACAAAAAGATAAAGGGAGAAAAACATATTGATAATGCTATTCCATTACACAATTTAGGTTGGGTTTATTATAATGAGTTTAAATATTCTGAAGCCGAGAAATGCTTTGTTAAAGCCTTAGATATATATAAAACCAATATAGGAGAGGAACATCCTACCTATGCAACTTTGTTAAATAGTTTGGGCATTTTGTATAGTACACAAAAGAACTATACAAAAGCAGAAGAATGTTATAAAAAGACTTTAGAGATTTATAAAAGGCTTTTAGGAGAAGACCATCCATATAATGCAATTCCTTTGAGAGCATTAGGTCGTCTCTATCAGGACAAATTGGAATACCCCCAAGCCGAAGGGTATTATTTGAGAGCACTGAATATCCGTAATAATGCTGTAGGCACAACAGATTCGTATAGTGCCCATACTCTTTATGATTTAGGTGTAATGTACTTCAAGGAAGATAACTATGCGAAAGCAGATTCATGCTTTAGGCAAAGTTTAAACATCTTTAAATCTTTATTTCTGCGTTCAGTAGGACATCTTAATGAGAAAGAACGTTCTGAATATTATAGAGGAATGCAATGGATGTTTGAACAAATGATACCATGCTTTACCTATAATTATCATATATCAAAACCTGAATGTTCGACTTTGATATATGATAACGAGTTGTTTAGAAAGGGCGTCTTGTTACACTCCTCTGAAACAATAAAATATTCTGTTCTTGAAAGTGGAGATTCTATCCTTATTGGGATGTGGAATGAATTACATGAGAAGCAGAATGAATTGAATATTTTAGAAGAGAGAGAGCCATTGGCAATAGAAAAACATGTAGCTGTTCAAGAACAAGCAAACCTATTGGAGAAACAAATTACGCTTAGTAGTGCTACCTACCGCAAACATTATACAGAAACACAAATAACTTGGGAAGGCATTCGCAATCAACTTACCACAAATCAAGTGGCTATTGAATATTTTGTCGTACCGATGAATGACGATTCTATAATATATTGCGCATTACTCCTACGCCATGAAAGCAATTATCCTTTGTTAGTGCGACTCTTTGAAGAAAAAGACATACTGCCACTGACAACAGTCGCTACAAACGGAAAATTTGATCCCAATAATGTATATTCCTATACAAAAAATGGTAAAGAATTATCAAAGATAATATGGAATAACCTTCTTCCATATATAAAGCAGGGAGAAACAATTTATTTTGCGCCATCGGGCTTGCTTCATCAATTGGCAATAGAAGCATTACCATTCGATAGCCTGCACACGATGGCAGACATGTTTAATCTTGTTCGTTTGTCATCAACACGTGAAATCGCCATTAAGAAGTCAAATACATGCTACACATCTGCGACACTTTATGGTGGCATCCAGTATAATTTAAAAGAATGTGTAACAGACATAAAAAATGACACAATTGATAGAGGAATTCTTTTCTTCTTAAAAGAGAGTGAGCTTGAGGTGAAAGACATTAGTGAGTTGATGAGACATAACAATATACAAGCACGTGTTTTGACGGCACAGCAGGCCACAGAAGAATCTTTCAAAGCCCTCAACGGTATGCGGGAAAATATTATTCATGTCGCTACACATGGATTTTATTGGACCGACTCTATTGCTTCTTCCAAAGATTATTTAGTGCATACTATATCGAAATTCGATTCTTCAATGTCAATCGATCCATTAAACCGTTCAGGATTATTATTCGCAGGAGCTCAATTAGCAATGGATGGAGTGAGCAGCCCGATGGGTAAAGAAAATGGAGTATTGACAGCGAAAGAAATATCTCTTATGGATTTACGCGATGCTAATTTAGTTGTATTGTCTGCTTGTAATACTGGAATGGGAGATATAACTGGAGAAGGTGTGTTTGGCTTGCAACGTGCTTTCAAACAGGCTGGAGCACAAACGATTGTTATGTCTCTATGGTCTGTTAATGATAAAGCGACGCGGTTGCTTATGGCAGAATTTTACAAAAACTTACTCACATATCATCAATCCAAACATGAAGCTTTAACTATAGCCCAACGTCGTATGCGTCAGCACCCCAAATACTCTTCTCCTTACTATTGGGCGGGGTTTATAGTGATTGATTAAAAAACGCATAAGAAGGTTACCTTTTGCACAAAAATGTCATATAGTAATAGAGACAAGTAACGGAGAGTGCCGAAAATCCGATAAAGAGTAGGCCAAATAGAAACAATATGAAGAAATCTATTTTATTTGTTGTTGCATTATCCCTTTTCGCTGCCTGCGGAAATAATTCCACATCCACGAGTTCGCAAAATGTTAATGTCAAAGTAAGCGAAAGCACGGATGGTTGGGAATACTTAGAGTCCGTTGAGGCTGCACGTCCTGCGAGTGATAGAGCGAAACAAGACATACATCCGGCATCCTCTGGAGCCATCCTATCTATTATGTATGTATATGTGCGGATTGCTGCGGGAGAAAGATATGTGGGAGCAACAATGAATCGTAATTATTCTCCCAAAGTGGCTTCCATTAACCCATTTTACAATGATGGTACAGCCTGGGGTAAATATCAATACCGTGTAAAATATGACGGGAAGTATTATTTCTTTAATTTGTAAGTCTATGACTAAAGAAGAATTTCTTGCTCAAAGCGATAGTATGCTCAAGCAATTGTTTCAACAAATAATCAGTAAAGCATACGATCAAGGCTATGAGGATGCTATAAGCATGAAAAAGGAGAAAGAAGGAGATTATAAATGGATAGATTTAGGTCTCCCAAGCGGAACCCAATGGGCTTTAGCAAGCACTACTTCTCCATATGTTGAAAGCAATCCGTTCCTCCCTACAGAAGAAGAACTTAAAGAACTTATGCATGGACTCTTTTTAGATGTTTGGATAAGTTCAAGTAATAACTTATGGCCAAGTTTATATGTGAAAGGCTTAAATGCAGCCTATTTTAAAATTATTGGTTTTAATTGGCAAGGTAATTGTGAACAAGGTCGCCAATTGTTCAATAAGCAAAATAAAGAGGTCTATATTTGGATAAAATCAGATTTAGCAGACGATTTCTCCAGAAAATGCTTAAAAGTAACTATCCCTATGCTTCCGTTGGAAGGAAGTCCTGTGCCAACAGATAAACCAATTGTAGAAGTTACAAATAGGTATTCAGGAGAAGCATCAATTTTGTTGTTGTGTAAGAAATCATAGTAATGGAACAACAAGTGACATACACAAATACAGCAGAAGAGTTCGTTCATTTGTATGAAAAAACTCGCCGCTTGCAACCACCTATGGACCTCATAGAAGAGTTATGCGATGGCACAATGAACATGAACCATTATCGGTTATATGCCGGCAACTGCTACATGGATTGCTATGCCAGCAGAAGCAAACCGATGATTGAATTCGCTTTAGAGCGAGTGTCGGAGAAATTACCTTATTCGGAGCGGAATTATTTTCTTGCTATGAATCTCTGTCATGATCTCACCGATGACTACTTTGCCGCCAAGGTGCATTGCTACCCTAATTACGACAAAGGTATAATTTCTTTTGACGTTAGATACCAATCCTTTGTTCCGCAGATGCCGGAAGATTTGGATTACATGATAGATGGCATACTTATATTGGCAGGGATTGTTATGGATGGAGTAGATGATTTAATCGAACGGCTCAAATCTGAACAAGAGAATAAGCCTATTTCCCCTAAGCATTACGAATAAGTATTAGGGAAATTGAAGAATTCACAATTTTGAAACTTTTTTAGAGCGGAAGGGTTACCTTTCGCTTTTTTTATGCATTATAGTATAGACAACAATTAAAACATAAATACTATGATTGCTTTAGGAATTATCTTAATGTTCATTGGCGGAGGAATCTTCGCGATTGGAGAGGGGCAAAGTTGCCTAGTCATGCTTATTGGCGCAGTAATTAACTTTACCGGAATAGGTATGTTGATTAGCGCCTTTTAAAAAATGACAAACTGCAGGTTACTTTTGACTAACGAGAGTCATGTATAAGTAAAGAAACAATATTAATCATAAAATAAAAACAACTATGGTAGTCCTTGCAATTATTTTTATCATCGTCTTCTTGCCGGAAATCATTTCGGGCATAGTAGTAGGAGCTCTTGGCTTGTTTCAAGTTATTGGAGGTCTCATTGGCGCAATGTTTAGTGTTTTTAAATAATCTTTAAAAGTTGCGCACGACACGAATTAGTGCTAACAATTATGTATGCTTTAATTACCGGACTTATCGCTTTCGCATTGTGGTATTTCATTTGGGGAAGAAAGGGGGAATAGTATGTTATTGGCAATGATTTTATTCATCATCTGTGGCATTATCATTATGAAAGTCATAGACAAACTATCAGGAAAATGAAACCTTCTTTTAAAACAACCACCCTCATCGCCGCAATCGGCATGAGTATCGCAGCTATCTTCTTCTTGGCTGAATTTGCTATGGGGCGTACATTAAGTATGGCATATCTCACAATCTTTTCAATGCCTGAACGAATTGCGCGTCATGTGTTCTTCGCCATCCAACTTCTAAGTGCGGCTATCTTTTTCTTCGGAGCATATCGCTTCCCTAATCAGATGCCGAAACGAAATGGCTGGTCAATACTTGTTCTATTGATGACATTATTTATGCTATGCAGCGAATTAGTCCGCGCTATTGGAAAGTTAGATCTGTTATCCTTTGAATTTCCGGTTTTCTATTTTTGGTATAAATTTATGGTGCCTGTTGTTGTAGCCGGCGCATTATGGTTTTGCTATGCTAAATCCAACAACTCCACTTCCGGAATAGTTTTACGATATTTCTCTTTGGCTGCTTCTGTGATTTTTATGACGTATTTGTTGTACTATGCAGGTCTCTGCATTTGTTGGTATTTTAACATTATAACACATCTAGACATAATACCTGAATTCAATAATTTCTTCTATATGTTCGCGTTATCCAGTGCTATAACTGTGCTAATAACTATTCTTATACAGAAAAGAAACGAGGAAAAATATACGGAATGTTTAACGACTATTAAAAATCAAGTGATTTGGGGTATCCGTTTTGGGAAGATTCTATTAATAATTTATCTGGTAAGTTTCATAGGTGTTATTTTTCTTATGGTTATTGATCACTCTCCTCAATATGTAGAAGACATTTTTGTTATTTCATTTCTCTCCATCCCTGTATTCTGTGGTATTATACTTGTTTTTACTGGCGATGTCCTTCGTAGAGTCTATGATGTCGTTATAAACAAATATCAATTTGTCTCTGGTATTTATACTACAGGATGGCCCATTATTGATGGAGCGTCCACAGATACGCAACCACGAAGGAGGGAAATTATAGACCGTCCTCTAAAATCCGACACTCCAATTGAACGTGAGACGAGTTCTGTTCCATCAGCTAACATTAGCGAGATAATCACTCAAAATGCTGATAAACTAAAAGGCATAGAATTAAAAGAGGGAGCAATTATCCCTGATTAAAATATATAAACTATGAGAACTATTATTACTTTCGCACTCACAGCAGTGCTCACAATCACATTTGCTTCGTGCAACAAACAGCAAGAGTTAATTAATCAAGAAGCACGCTGGTTTACGTCTTCGACCGGAGACTATGCCTGTGACATTCTATCCGATTCCGTGGACATCGACAGACTCCTTCCAAGTGGATACTTCGATGCCGATTCGGGAGAATTGAATATTGAATGTATTATGTGCACGACAGAACACTGCCTATGGTACTATAATGAAAATCAAACGGCCAGTAACTTTGCGGATTACTACAATGCTTTAATAATGTTTCATGCCCTATGCAGCGACAGAGAGACAGCCCAACGTTTTGGAGAAGATGACAAAAGTGTATATGCTTCTATGGCTGAGAGTATGTCCCTAATTGATCATGAGTTGATTCATAACGATACGCTAAGCCGGTTAATCAAGCAATTGCGGGACGAGATGCAGTCTTATGTACACCAAATGCCGAAAAAAAGTTATGACAAAGTAGAACATGCTTCCGATAAACTATTTGCTTTCCTTACCGAAAAAGTTAATCCTGTAATGGAAAACACTCGGGATGAATATATCTCCTATATTGAGCGAATACCTTTCACCAACAATTTTGATTCGATAGTTGCATTGAGAGGAACATCCGACAATGCTTACCAGCAGGAACTATTGACAAAATTGTATCTTGCCAAAACTCCGGCAGAACGGCACATGTATGCTTTAGAGTTTGCGCACTCTGATTCAACCAATGCACATTTCCTCATTGGTGCATACGTTCTTAGTCGTGAGTTTAGAAAAGGCGATTATAGCCCGTATTTATCGGAAATGTGGCGAACTTGGCGCGCAAGTCTCAGTACACTAATTGGCGCATCTTCTTGGTCTTATATTCCAAACTCGCTATATAACAGCATACGACAACAAGTAGCCCAAATTATTATCAAGCAAATCGAGGAACATCCGGACGACATCTTAGCACAAGGTGTTTTAATTGATCTGGCAGGAATCGATAATATCTCCCGCCATGGCTCATACTTCGGTAACGCTTCCATCGTAGAACAAATGACCATGTTCCCCGAATGGGACAAGAGCAAACGGATTGCGAAATAGAATAAGAAATGCTACTATGAAAACCAAACTCCTCATTTGTGTCGTTGCTATCTTTGCACTCATAGGCTGTACTAAGCAACATACTCAAACAACCGACGAGAATATCGATGTTGTTAAGATTTATAACATCGTGATCTTAGATCGAAGTGCTTCTATGTCTCCTCTCCGAGAAGCAGCCGTTAATGGCTATAATGGTATTTTGGAAGTAGTTCGAACCGCACAGGAACAAAACGCTCTCGTGCAACAAAATTATATCACTCTGTCGTTTTTTAACGATTCTGTGACGAATGTATTCGACTGCGACACTATTCAGAATATACCTGATTTATTTCTCGATGATTATAGACCGCAAGGAAATACTGCTTTATGGGATGCTATAGGCGTTTCACTTGATTCGCTCAAAGTCAGGTTGGATAGTCTCGAAAATGCAACCGCAGTTATTACCATTATTAGCGATGGTCTCGAAAATGCTTCTAAACACTATTCGATTTATGCTGTGGCTGACCGCATAGATGCTCTGAAAGGTCAAGGAGTTATGTTTGTTTTTATGGGCACAAACCAAGATGTAGCACAGACTGCTGCTGCTTTGCACATAGACAACTATAGAGTCTTCGAATATACAGCAGAAGGTATGAAAGAAGCATGGCAGAGCGGCATAGACGCTTCTGCTGATTACTATGAACGTATGTCTCAATACAACAAAGACACCAAGGGAATGTCCAAGCAAGAGCGCAACGACTACTACCGCGACCGAAACAAGGAAGATGGTTGGTTTAAATGATAAATATTATGTCAGAAGAAAATAGAGTTTGTCCATATTGTGGTGGCCACAAAGATAAGTTAGAACTATTGTGCTATTATTCTAATGAGAATATCATGTGGTCTGACTATAGGCATTTGTTACCTCAAGTTGCTGTTCCATCTTTGGTTCAGAAGTGTCCGCATTGTGGGAAATATTACATTATCAAAGCGAGCCACGTACTTATTAAAGATACGGCTGACTTTGAATTTGTTGATCCTGTCGGTTGGAACTATTTTAGTCAGTCCTATGAGGACTATTCAAAATTAGAGAAAGATGATGTGGTTGATTATAACCATCGTCTTCGTATTTTGGGCGCGTTTAATGACGAGTTCAGACGCATACAAAATCCACCGGTTCCAACAGAGCAAGGTCTTCATATATTCAAGGATAACATGCTTCATCTAATGGAATATTTTTCTGATCCATTAGATAGAGCAGAAATGTACCGAGAAATTGGATTGTTTGAAGAATGTTTCAAGCAACTCGATATGGTGGATGATGAAGGGAACGAATCCAAAAGGGGCTACAAAGAAACCATCTTTAACTTTGCCAAACAAGGAAATGTCAGTCCCTTTGGGTGGAGAGCGGAATAATTTTATATAAAGACTAATCATGAGAGCGTGGAGTTTATTTCTCCTCGCTCTTTCTTTCACACTACTTTACTATTGTTCCTGAGGTTAAAGCATTGCCCGAAAAATGACACGTATATAATATTTGTCACTCTCTCATAGTCCCGACATGCGAACGACATAGCGTAAATTGCCCAACTTGTCATTCGCGATAAAAAACACAAAAATTATGCATTTTTTTAATAAATAATTTGCATATATTAAGAAATTGTTGTATCTTTGTGCGGAAAATTGGTCTTAATTATGGAAATGCTAACCCAACATATTATCTTCGAATACGTAGTATCGCTGATACGGGGCAAGCCGCCCTCCATTCTCATTATAGTCTCTTTGATTATCATTCTTCTATTTTTTATTTTCCTCTCTTGGAGAATATTTCAACTCAAATGGCAGTTGTCCGAGAAACAAAAATATATTGAAAAATTAGAGGATGATAACAAACATTCTCTTAAAAACATTGAAACACAAATCGATCAGTTACCTGATTTAATTGAAAAACAATTGATCAATAACATGTCCGATAGGATGCATATCCGACATGAAAATATAGAACCAGCTTCGGAAAAGGTTAATCTGGAACGCCAGAAACCCGAAGTAGTTAGCACAAAAGAGATTTCTTCTTGTTTATTCACTGCAAAAGCGAGAAATGAGAAGAAACAGTTCGCTATTACACAAGCTCTACAGGAATCGTTCGAAGGAAGATACGGCAAAGCGAGAGCTCTTGCAGATGAATTGAAACGATGGCAAAGGGATGGATATATTGAGACGAATTATAATGCCAAAGTGGTTTACGATGAATTGAATAATCTATTAACAAATATACCTGTTAAGTACGCAGGTTTTAGAAAGTACTACTAAGATGGATATTGCTACAGTATCAAAGTAGTAGCAATAGTAGCAAAGAAGTCGCAATAATTTGCGGCTCCGTTTTTTTTATGTACCTTTGCACCGGATTTCAGCAATGGAGTCTGGTGTATTTTATTTATTAACCGCAAGGTTTTGTTGGGCTTGGATATCCATGAATGCGCATTCACTTTCAAAGCCGAGCATAAATCCTTTCGGTTATGAAACCTATCACATTAGAAGCAGAGCAACTCGCCGAGTTACTGCACTGCATTAAACGAATCAACACTATACTTGGGTTTGATACTCAGGTGTTGTTGCCTTCCCCTGTAAATTATTCTTCTAAATCAAAATCCGAATTGGCGGATTTGGCAGGGACTACTACAAGAACATTCTCTAAATGGTTACAACCTTTCCGTTCTGAATTGCGACAAATGGGCGTAACTGACAGAACCAAACTTCTACCACCTCAAGCGGTTCGGTTTATTTGTGAGCAATTGAATATAGATTTGCACCCTGAGCAAGTAAAATGACAGAGTAAACGGAAATAAAACGAACTTGCTTAAGGAAACTGCACGAAACGGAACAGACCACCTCAAAAAAGTATTACCTTTGCACCGAATTTGAAACCAGAAGGGGAATGAACGTTGAAATTCGGGTAGAAATTATAATCTTTTTCAGCAGCGTTTTTCACTTGTCCTCAGTTGCTGAGAAAGAAAAAGGGACAAACCCGACTTTCATTCCGACAGACCTTTTCAATAAAAAACAAACATTATGAGTAGAATTAAACCTACGGACCTTGTAGAGTCCATGTCTGGCAAATTGTGTGGCCATTCAGAGTATTATTTTTTCCGTAAGAATGGTAAAGTATTCTCCGGACGTATGTGTAACCCTTCCACGAAGGAGCCGACTGCAAACCAACTTGCGCAACGCCAGAAATTTGCAACTGCCCGAGCAAATGCAAAGACTGCGCTTGCTAACTCCGAGCAGAAAGCCGCATATATGGAGGCTTTCAAGAAGCAGAAAAAATATTCTGATTTCTCGGGCTATGTGTTTGCAATGGAGTATGCTAAATTGTCTGATTGATTATGAAACAGTCTCTTTTGCAACTTATCCTCGCTACAGCAATGTGCATCTTCGGATGCGCACTGCTCGTGGCAGGGCTGGCACTTCCGCCCGCAGGGGTCATAGACTCCTCGCTCCTTGTAGCCTACGGCGAGACACTTACCTTCGCCGGATCTCTCATCGGTATCGATTATCACTACCGCTATCGTCAAAAAAAATAAAGTTTATACATCTCTAAATTGTAAACAACATGATACTTCGTATTATTCGTGACAAGTTCACACCATCCGAAACACTCGGAAAGTTGTCAATAGACCATGAGTTCTGTTGTGACACGCTGGAACCGCCTGTAGTGCCTAATGCTCGTCACCCCAAAGGTGCGATACCGCAAGGTTGGTACAATGTTTCCGTAACAAACTCTCCTCATTTCGGTCGCCCGTTGCCAATCCTGCGTATGGTGCCCGGCTTTGAAGGCATACGCATTCACGCAGGGAACAATAAGGATCATACAGACGGATGCATCCTTGTCGGAGAGCGTTCTGAACTTTCGCCGGTTCTCTATTCTTCCAGAAAAGCGGAGCAAACCATTGTTAATAAACTTCTTAAAGCACAGAAAGAACATGAGCAGATTCTTATCGAAATTTCGCAAGTGGACACTTATGCTGATGAGTGTGCTGCTGTTGCCCGCCTGTCAGAGTATGCAAACCGTGGCTGAAACCAATGCCAACCATGTCACGAACAACATCCAACGTGACAGCATCTATCTGCATGACAGTATTTTCGTCCACATACGCGCAGACACGGTCTATCTGGAAAAATGGCACACTCGTTGGCGTGACCGCGAGACCGTCAAGACAGACACTATCACTCTGACAGAGACCAAGACAGAAACGGTCGAGAAACCCTATGTGCCCTCGTTTTACAAGTATTGCGCAGCCTTTGCAATCCTCTTTGTGCTGTACTGGCTTGTCAAACTGGTACTATACATTAAGAAGCGATTTTATATATAACAACTTTTAACCCCTCTACGCAGACCGGAGGTAAAGCATGGCCTGCATTAAATGGCTAAGGTGGTATGGCAATCCGGTATCGAATATGTATCCGGCGCCTTGTGTAAGTGTGGAAAGAAAGAACCGCACAAGCACGGTCGAATGTTGTTGGCTACGCACCGTCGCGCTGCAACCACAAGTGATTCTTGCAACCGTATCTATTTACGTGACGAATCGAACTTTACGAAGTCGAATACTTCAACTGCTGTTTGGACTCGTCAGCGATTCAAAGCGGTTGCAGAGATGGTTCGCCAGCGTAGTATGGACTTGTCGAAGATTACCCAAGACCAGATGAACTTTATTGCACAGCGCAACAACCCACGCGGTATCAAGACGATGCGTGCATATTATTGGCACATCTGCGGTCAAGAGTACGATGCACAACATCCGCGTAACTAAAGCAACAGGCGAAACCCCACGGACGTAAACATAGTACGCCCGTGGGGCATATTCACAAGTGATCTTTGACATATTGTTTTAATTAGGTGTTCACTACGTTCACGGTTTATGTCTGTATTTTTTTCTTTCCCCTAATAAGGTGTTCGTTGCACTCACGGCTTGTTGGGTGCGCTCCGCTTACGGATAAATAAAGCCGATTATGTTTGACTGTCACTATAGGCATAAACGAAGATAAGTGCCCTTGCAGGTCGCTTCTCTCTTATACACACGCGTGTTTGCCTGTTCCTTATTACCCATTTGTGTGCCCGAGCGTGCGTAGGGTAGTCTTTCCGCCCCTGTGCCATTCTCCTGTGCGGCGGCTCCGAGCCCCTCTGCCTCTTTTTCGGGAACTGCTATTTGCTACGGAATCGAATCGCTCCCCTTGAGGTATTCTTGAAACAGGGTGGGAACCTCGCAAACAAGTTGCGAGGACGTGCCCGCCCACCCAAGTTCCAGACTACCCAAGGGTAATAAGGAGTTCTATGTCCTTGCAGCGGTGAGGGCTGCTTCGGACTCGCGCGGCGTACTTACTCCTCATACCGTCCCCCGGACGCTATTTCGGTACGCCTGTTCCGCTTCATGCTTCGCTTCTGTAGCAAAACAGTTCCCGAAAGAGGCAGACGAGCTCTTCGCCGCCGCTCAGGAGAACGCTCAATGGCGCTATAAGTCCTACCTCAGAATGCTGGGAACGGCTTGGTAAAATGTAGATAAGAAGCGCGTGTGTGTGTATGCACATGCGCGTTTCTTGTTGTTACCTTAATGACAATACTATGACTTGGGTCATGATTCTTCAGCTCCTGATCGTTTTAGGAGCGTTATGGGTCGGCTCGCGGTACGGCAGCTTGGCGCTCGGCGCCATCTCCGGTATCGGTTTGGCCATCCTCGTTTTCGCGTTCGGCATGAAGCCCGGAACACCTCCGACGGACGTCATCTACATCATCATCGCTGCTGTGACCTGCGCCGGTATTATGCAGGCGTCCGGAGGTATGGATTGGTTGATTCAGTTGGCAGAGAAAATGCTTCGTAAGCACCCCGATCATATCACATTCCTTGCTCCGCTGGCTACGTTCTTCCTGACCGTCCTCGTAGGAACCGGCCACGTTGTGTATACCCTGATGCCGATTATCTGTGATATCGCGCTCAAGAAAGGTATCCGTCCGGAGCGTCCGTGCGGCGTGGCGTCTATCGCTTCGCAGGTAGGTATCACCTGTTCGCCGATTGCAGCAGCAGTAGTGGCGTTCGTCTCCATCTCTAACGCCAACGGTTTTGACGTGACGATCCCGCAAGTGCTGATGATCACTATACCTGCGTGTCTGTGTGGCCTGATGGCAGCTGCGGCTGCGTCTTACAAACGCGGTAAAGACCTTGACAAAGATCCGATTTTCCAGGCCAAGCTCCAAGATCCGGAGCAGCGTGCGTATATCTACGGAAATAGCGCTACGATCCTGGACAAAGAGATATCGAAAGAGGCGAAAGGCTCGGTCTATATCTTCCTCGGTGCGTTGCTGAGCGTCGTCATGTTCGCTATTTTCCTGCCGAAGATGACATACCTGCACGTGAAGATGAACCAAGTCATTCAGATCATTATGATCACGGCCGCGGCGCTGATGATCATCTTCTGCAAGGCCAGTCCCAAGAAAGCCGTAGCCGGTCCGGTATGGCAATCAGGTATGGTGGCCGTCGTCGCTATCTACGGTATCGCGTGGATGGCAGACACCTATTTTGGTCATTATATGCCTCAGATCCAGTCGATGCTCGAAAGCATCGTCAAAGACTTCCCATGGGCGATTGCGCTGGTCTTCTTTGCCGTCTCGGTGCTGATCAACTCGCAGGGCGCCGTCGTCGTAGCGATGCTGCCGCTGGCGTACAGCCTCGGTATTCCGGGCGTAGTGCTGTTAGGTGTGCTGCCGTCGGTATATGGCTATTTCTTCATCCCGAACTACCCGTCGGATATCGCCACCGTCAACTTCGACCGCTCGGGTACCACCGTCATCGGTAAGTACCTGCTCAACCACTCGTTCATGATGCCGGGCCTCATATGCGTGACCGTCTCGACCATCGTGGCCTATCTATTGACGTTGTTACTCTTCTGATAACTGAATACTGAAAATTCGCTCAGCGAATAATCGTTGTATATTTAAAATATTTGTTGTATCTTTGCACTCGATTAGACATCTATAGTATGGATTAAGGCAGAATAATCGT
>JBGUIU010000215.1:0-14612 GCA_045113275.1 Paludibacteraceae bacterium | reverse complement strand
GAGTTAAGACGGACGCTCCATGGTTTGACGGGCTTCTTGGTGATCACGTTTATCACACCACCCACCGCATTGGAGCCATATAGGGAGGAAGCCGCACCTTTGACGATTTCAATTCGTTCCACATCATCCATGCTGATGCGGGTGAAATCCACATTATCCAATGTCTCACCCGCCATTCGTTCCCCATCGATCAAGAACAGAATATCCTTGCCGCTGAAGCCTTGGAAGTTCAATGAAGTCTGACTTCCCATGGTATATGAGAACTCCGCGCAGGGAAGTTCCTGTTGCAACAGATCCTGCATGTTTGTGGCATCTGTTCGCTTAATCTCTTCCGAAGAGACGACACGAGTCACGACAGGCACATCTTTCAGCAGTTTGGGGGTGCGGGTGCCTGTCACCACAATCTCATCCAATTCAGTATTCATCGGTTCCTCTTCCTGCGCATGAACCATGAGGCATGAGCCAAGGAATAGAGCCGCAATCAATAAATTCCTATTCATTTTTTAACAGGGTAAGCGTATGATAATTTCATAAATCCTTTCGTTCCATTATTGTCCATATAGCTCTCCAAACGGATGGCAAGATGGGTATTGTCTGAGAGACAAATGACGTAAACCTTGTCTGTTGTAGTATATTCTGGCGGCATACCCGACGAGGTGATCCAACCACATACCACATCGTTCAAATAAGAGGGCGTATATTTTATCTGACCGGACATCATTCCGCTCAGGTCGGTAATCACCTTCTCCTCATACCAAGTATCTTCCTTCCAACCATCTGAAGGCAAATTAGAGGAAGCCAACAATTCATCTATCGAGTTGTAGGATGTTTCCACCGCTTTCCCGCCATTGGTCTTGACTTGGAAGCGATGCAGAGCGATGTCCCAATTCTCCGGTTCTGAGGCGTCGGATGATTCCCCATCGACGATATTCACTGTTTCCACCTTTTTGTTGTGGAAGTCGATATAGACCCATTGCTGGTAGCTGCTGGCATCTACGGAGACTGTGGCGCCCGTGAAATTCGAGCTTGGCATTGAAGGCACCTCATCGTCATAGATTCCGTTGAACATGCCCTCACAAGAAAATAGCCCTAATAAAAGGGCTATTTCCACTGTTCTCAATATGAATCGTCTCATATTATTTCTTGTTTCCTTCAAAAGCGTAAGAGACAGCCATTGGCATTGCGCCAGGTTTACCGCCAAAAGTGAAGACCAATTTCTTGTTAGTTACGGCACCTTCAGCCTCGGCATCGTTCAATTGTTTGCCTGTGCTATTGTCGGAAGAGTACTCGCTACCAGGTTTGCCACCCATAGACATAGCGATTTTCTCGAAGAAATTAGCACCTTTCGTAAACGTGTAAACACCATTGTTCTCTGACACATTCAAGCCTTTGATTTCAAGAGAAGAGAAATCAGAAGAGATAGCCACTTCCTGATCACCCTTTCTGCTGATGGTGATTGTCACATCTTTGTAGGTCGTGTCGGACAACGCCATGTAAACATCACCCGTATAGGTACCAGAAACAACCTCTGCAGCAGGAGTTGAAGTCTCCTCCTCATCATCGGAACAACTTGTGAACAAAGGGAAAGCCATTAATGCAACGGCCATAAATCTAAAAATTCGTTTTGCGTTCATAATCAAATACTTTAAACTTTTTTATTTCGGGTGCAAAGGTAGAAGTGAATACAGGCGTAGGCAATCCCTATATGTTAGGCATATTGGGGGGAGAGGTAGCTAAAAATGGGGAGGGAGGAAGGTGTCTAATTTCAAAAGTCACACTACTTTTGGGGATTAGAAAGAATCCAAACCTCACCAAAGTTTAGGAAGGGAAATGTCACTTTTTTAAAATTTGGTATCAGGCATGAGGTCGCATGACTAAAAAAATATAAATTTGTAACGTTAAGTTGGTTGATGATTGGGAACAGCAGAGTTGAAGATATTCTTGAAGATCAAGAACAAAAAAATGGTGAAGTCTGTTAAACTTGACGACAATAATCCAATTAGTTGCATCAAAAACATGCGAAATTGGTTATTTTGAGTTCGTTAGAATCAAGATGTTCATAAAGAAAGATGTAAACGAATGTTTATAACTTATTGGATGATCCTATATTATTCACTAGAAGATAAATGGCGGATAATAGGTTTTCTCATAAGATATGCCCTACTAACTAAACTACAATGATTGAAGAGATTAAACGTCTTGATATAACAAAATGAAAAGAATCAAAATATTCATATTGATTGTTTCCTTTCTGAATAATTGTCATTGCATTTTGGCTCAGACATTTGAGAAGGATTGGCAGTGGTTGAAATTTGCAGAAACGACTATTGGTACTGCTAGTCCTGCGTATGAAAATGCTTTACTCGATCTAGTCACAAATAATCAGAAGGATTCCTTAATGGTTTCATATTATGATAGTATTGCGACTCGACTAAATGCTATTATTCCACAAATAGAAAACAAATACGGAATAACATCAGTACAATACTGGAACCTAATTGATGTTTGTAGCTTCATTTTAACCGAAAGTGCCTATAATCATGTTAGAATAAAAAAAAGTAGGCATCTCGTTAATTTCCTTAAATCTTTGGAACAGTACTATCATCAAGCAAGAGAGAACGAATATATATTTGCTGTAGGACTATCTGAAGTGTACTGTTATTTAGGAGATTTTAATAAAACTATATATTGGGGACAAAAACGTCTTGATATAGCAAAAAAATCGAACAACACAAATGAATTATTTCGTGGTTATAGTCTTCTGGCTGAATTGTATGTAAAGAATCATAGAGATGAAAAAATTGCGTTGCTTTTAAATGATATCATTGGAGATTCTGCAATATCTCATCAAAATAAAAGAACTATAATCGTTTATCTTTTAGATAACAATTATGAGGTTCTGTCAGAAAAAAACAAATCAGACATAACAACATGCATGTTGAACCTTGGGAATAACGTATTCTTGAATTTAAAGTCACTTTGTTATCAAGCTTCACTGCACAAAGATTACTTTGTATTTGATATTATTGAAAATTCCAAAAGTTTTCAGGATTTAAATATAGAGGATAGGTTTAACTATTACAAATGGAATGCCACTGGATTTCATGTTTTCAATGATCCTCAACGATCTGTGGATTACCTATTGAAAGCTATATATTTAGCTCAATCCAACAATCGAGATGATTTAAATTGGCATTATACTAGTAGCGAATCTAAAGAAAAAACGCACAATTGGTTATGGTTGGCAGAGTATTACGAATCAGATTTATTAGATAAAAAAAATGCTTTGTTCTATTCCGAGAAGAATCTAGCAGCAACAAAAGATTATTATGGAGAAAATTCCGTTAATTATTATAACGAGCTAACTTTACTTGCAAACAAATATGATTTATGGTACAATGATATTGACAAAGTGTCGAAATATGATAGTATTGCATTAAAAGTATCAAAAAATGTATTTGGTATTAATTCTGAAGAGTATGTAACTTCTTTATCAAGTTATATTTTCTGTTTGCGTAGACAGAATCATTATCGTAAAGCACTATCCTTATGTGATGATTATATTTCAGCGGCTGATTCTCAAAATGTATTTTTGCATAAAATATACAACCAAGCAGCTTTGTGTTATAATTCATTGGGAATGGATGAAGATGCAATAATTTTCTTTTTTAAAGCTATTGAAAAGACAAATGATAATAATACAAGATCATCATACGCCATTAATTTAACATCTCTTTTGACTGATGGCGACAATGTAAAATCCGCATTGGATTTTGTAGAGAAATATGAGCCCAAAACAGACAACCCAATTGAACATTACTCGTTTTTAAACACAAAAGCCAACCTCCTTGCTAATATAGATCGTAATAAAGCATATAAAATTTTCTGTGATGCAGAGAAATATGAAACATCAGGAAACGTCCAACTGTTGGTCAATCGACAGATAACACACTACATGGATAAGGCAAAAGTTGCACCAGACTTACATCTCGGTTTTTCTGCATTACAACAAGCCTTGAAAATATTTGATAGCAACAATACAGCAGATAGCATCATGTATGCTCGTATAATAGCGGACATGGCGGATTACTATAACTCTGTGAGGAATGTTGAACAAGCGACCCTATTGTATAAACATGCTTCTGACGTGTATATTCGTAATTCAAAAGAAATCAGTATTGATTTTCTCGATTTCTGTGACAGAAATGTTATGTTTGGATTGTCTCACGGATATGACCCTCAATGGGTTTATGTTGAAGAACAATCGTTAGCACTGAGAAAACAAATGCAAGGAGAGAAGAATCCAATATATAATCTTCGAAGATTTCAATTATTAGACACATATAGTCGATGGGGATATGATGCTAAAGCAGATAGTTTAGCAAAAGAAATAAGAATAGCTCAATTACCTCCTGAATGTGAACATGAAAGAGATTATTTTCTTGGATTATATGAGCTCCAATCTAAAAAAAATCTGAAGAAAGCTGCCGATTATTTCGAGAAGTATTTATCTTATGGTTCTTCTATCGCAGGCTATCGTATTTATTGTGATCTCTTGGATATTTATAAAGAGTTGAAAGAATATGATAAATTTGATTTTATCGAAGATAAATATACCCAAATGTGGTATAAAGACTTGGAATCAAAATGGTATCATATAACTGACTTAGAAAGGCAGAATTTTTTACAACTACTTAAGGGGTGGCAGATAAGTTTAGCTAAATATGCTTGTACACCAAGATCCATTGAGAATGCAGCAAATGCGTCTCTTTTCTGTAAAGGTCGATTGACACAAACCACAAAAGCGATTAATGATGAATTGTCTCGTTTAGGAAAGACTAATCTGCATTTAGAGACATCCAATTCCTATAATACAAGTACGCCAAACAGAGTGCGACAATACACGGACATTTCTGATCATATTATTAGCAGGCAAGATTCAATAAATCGTGGAATTATATATAATGACCTATCCATTAAGAGATTAGAAAACTTAGTCAATGGTAATATTTCAAAAGTAAAAAAAACACTTTTAAAAGGTGATGTTGGCATTGACTTTATTCATATCGACACAACAACAATTTATGCATATATAATAAAAAAAGACAAACTCGTAGAGCTTAAACGTCTTTACTTAACTGCAGATTGGGCAATGTTAACTCAAAAGTCACTAGAGGATATTTCGTCATGTTTAAGGGGTGCAAAAAGAGTGTTCTTTTCTCCTTCTGAAACATTGTCTGTTAGCCCTATAGAAACTGTTTTTAGAGACAAATACCCAAATTTAGAGATTCATCGAGTTCTAAGTTTGAGTGACATCTGTAAAGAGAATGGTATTGATATTAAGAATGTTGTGGCCATAGGAAATCCAAGATTCAATGATGAATTATCAACAAAATCCACACATGAGAGAGGTCCTGTTTGGCATCCCCTGCCAGGAACAAAAATTGAGATAGACTCAATATCAAATATGCTAAAAAAAATCAATATTAAAACACATACATACACAGAAAACAATGCGACAGAGTCTGTTATTAAAGGGTTTGATAGTCAAAGAATAGATATACTACATATTGCAACGCATGCTTTTTTTAACACTAACAATAATGAATCTGGGCTTTTATTTACAGGTGCAAACAGAGGATTAAATGGTGATGCGTCGGAAGGTGCGGATGATGGAATCTTAACATGTGATGAGATTGAAACACTACATTTCCCAAATTTAAAACTGGTTGTTTTATCGGCTTGCGAAACTGGGTTGGGTAAAACCAATATAGATGGAGTTTGGGGCCTACAACGTGCATTCCGTATTGCTGGAGCACAAAATATGATTGTTAGCCTAAAAAAAGTTGACGATGAACTGACCCAAGCGTTCATGATTGATTTTTATCGTAATCTTACCTCAGGAATGTCCATCTATAACTCATTTTGGAAAGCAATGGACAATGCAGACGAAGAGACACGTAATTCATTTATCTTAATAGAATGAGGCAGTTATGAAGAGAATACTACTTATCGTGACAATATCAATATTAGCTCAATTGATTATGGCTCAGAACAAACGAGCCTTACTAGTTGGCATTTCTGACTATCAATGCGTCAATAAATATGGAGGATGGAACAATATTCATGGCAGGAATGATATTGATATGTTGTATCTAACCCTTAAAAATAATGGTGTGTCTGTATCTTGCCTATATGACAAAGAGGCTACTAAATCTGGAATTATTAAGGCATTAAACGTGTTGATATCTCAATGTAAAACTGGAGATATTGTTTATTTGCATTTTTCTACTCATGGTCAACCGTTTGAAGACGTTAATGGCGATGAAGATGACGGATGGGACGAATCTATTGTGCCTGTGGATGCTCCGATTGAATATACAAAAGGAAAGTATGAGGGTGAGAATCACCTAATAGACGATGAACTGCATGAGTTTTGCACAAGGATTAGAAAAGCAATCGGCACAAATGGAATGCTATACGTTGTAATTGATGCCTGTCATGCTGGAAAGACTTCCATGGGAATTGAGGAAGACGTTATCCGTGGCACGAAGGCAGGTTTCTCTTATAGTGGAAAGTATTATCGTCCTCAAATGTTAGAGAAGGGTAATTACTATAATATTCCTTCCTCGCCATCACTTGGGAAAGTTGTTTTTGTTGAAGCATGCAGATCATATCAGGTAAACAAAGAAATAGTAGAAAATGGTAAGCACTTTGGTGCTTTATCCTATTATATAAATCAAGTTCTATCTAAACATGATTTGACTAAAGATAGCAAGTGGATCGATATGGTGAAAGAAATGGCGGGTACGGATCCACGACTAACCAATCAAAATATAGTTATTGAATATAGCAGGTAAAATTATGACTAAAGAAGATTTTAACATTCAAGATGAAAGACTCTTAGGTCAGTTCTTTGAAAAAGAGCGAAGCAAGGTACTTGCAGTTCTCAGGAATCGTCTGTCAATTTCGGTAGACGATGCAGAGGACATTTATCAGGATGCCAGTATTGCTCTCTTTAATAACATTAAAAATGGCAAACTAAAAACGATGACTTGTAGTTTATCCACGTATTATATGCAGATTTGCTTAAATATGGGATATAATTTTGTAAACCGTGGGCATTCGACAACCTCTTTCGATCAAATAATGGACAATACCCAATATGACGAATATAGTCTTACTCAATTGGAAGCCGTATTGGGCCTCGGAGATGGATTATCGGCAGAACAAGCAGCAATGATGCGCGATATTGTGCAAGACCTTCCTCATCCATGTGAGGACATTCTATGGGCCTACTACGGAGACGATCTCAGCATGAAGGAGATTGCAGATGTTGTAGGATTTAATGGGGCTGACTCTGTTAAATCAAAGAAAAGTCAGTGCTTGAGTAAATTAAAAGAGCGTTTCACAAAAATTATCAAATCTTTTTATGAATAATATAGAAAATTTCGACATACGCCTTGAACTCTTTCTAAAAGGCAAAATGACAGAGGAAGAAGGGAAGGTATTCCTAAGCGAATTACAGAGTGATCCGGAATTAAAACAGCGTGCACTAACAATGGCTGCTGCCATCAAAAACATGAAGGAACTAAAATTCGAGCATGGTCAGAGAGTCGCCGCTAAAATAGAGAGCGTATCAGAACATGATTTTAGAGAAGCGGTTAAAATGCCTCGGAAAGCAAAAATCTTGTCCCTTTATTCAATAGCAAGAATTGGTATTGCAGCCTGCCTTATTAGTATGATTTCTTTGGGAGGTTACCGTTATTATATCTATAATGAGACAGTAGCATTAGGAAACAATTATTATGCGGCAATACCTACAGAATTAGTAGTGCGGGATGCAGATGATGTAACGGCACAACTGGCCCAGTTGTTCAACAACGTGAAGAATAATGAAGATCTAGAAAACACCATACTCGATCTTGAAAAAATTTTCGCCCACGCAATATCTGAAGACTATAATGACTACACCAATTATATAAATGATATTGGATGGAATCTTGCCATTGCACACTTGAAGGATGGCAATAGAGATGACGCAGTAAAAACACTGGAATTACTGATTTCTCATTCAGAAAGTGATATAGTTATAGAAAAATGCAAGAAACTTATTGAAAAAATTAAGCAACTGTAAATCAAATTGTTATGCAATTATTAAGGCTTCCGAAAAAACGGAGGCCTTATTTTTTTTATTTTCTCCATTTACCTTTTCATGTCTTATGTTATAGAGTGTTGTAAACAAAAAAATATTCTAACAAAAAAATTAAATAAAATGAAAAAGATGACTAAAGAAGAAATTCGTGAATTTAACTCAAAAGTTGAATATAACGAAAGTGTAATAAGCTGGATTGTAGATATTATTAGCTGCCTTATAGCATTCCCGATGATCGTGACGATAGTCTATCGCCGAGGAAAGTATAATCACAAGATTTCTGATGTTGAATCAAAAGAATAATGAAATGAGAAGATATAATACGGAAGCGGAGATTGAGGAAATTCCAAACGTCAGTTTTAAGCGCCAAGCAATTTGCCAAAACTATATCAAATATGGTGAAGAATGTGATCCACAAGTATATTTCTGCAACCAACTTGATGCAAATCCAAATTTGTTAGCATGGCTCTTTAGCGACGAATCACTTGTAGGCAAGAGTTATTTGTCTTTATCTGCAGAACGATTTGAGGCTTTTCAGGATTTTTATAATTCATTAGATATTAATTTTTAAAATAAACAGATATGGAAAAAGCATTCTTTTTGACTATTGCTGTCTCATTAGCATATGGTGTAGGTTGTATGGGACGAAACAGAAGAATTGGGTTCGGATGGGCTTTCGGTCTCTCTCTGCTTAACGTTATCGTCGGATTAGTAGCTGTTCTTCTTTCAAAGAAGATTCCACAAGACGAGATTAACAAAGAATAAGGAGAAACAAAAATGAAAAAGACAGGATGTATATTATGCGTATTAGGTGGGCTTTCATGCATCGGAGCATTATCAGCAGGTGACAATATCTTCGGCCCGGTAACCCTTGTCGCAATAGGTCTATTGCTAATAAACAAAAGTAATAACGATAAAAAAGATTAAAGATATGGCATTTTTCGGATTATTTAACAGCAAAAAGAATGAGAACACCCCTATCTCATTCGAGTTAGTGTCAAACACTTCTGATTCGTCAGTTGAGAAAATAACGGATGAAGCTCCAGTATCAGAAGAGAAGAAATCAGGGAACAAATCTCTTACAGTTTCTTATGCAACGGGCTGGCCTATAGACATAATTTACGGCTATCTTCATAAGAACTATGAAAGCAAGGGTTACGAAGATGCGATGCTTAATAGCAATCTAGCCTTCAGAGACATGAATATAAATATTATTCGCAACAAAATTCTAATGGTATTTCGCGAAATCAATATTAACTATAATGCGATGAAGCAAGATCTTGAAACTAGGATTGAAACATGTAATGCAGTCGGACTTCTTACCACAGTCGCTGACTTAAATAAACAAATGGCGGTTATCAACACCCACAAAGAAGAACTATCAAAACTTGAGCAAGACTTCCGAAACAACACAAACGAAGCATCTGTTCCTTTGATGTCTTATGAATGTGGATTCTTACGAGGCATATCAACCATTGCAATGGCAGGCTCTAACAAATCACAGATAGAAAAAAATACTATTTTTCAAATGCCTAACACACAGAGTGCTGCAGTATAAGATAGGCATCGAGATTAATTACTATATATTCAAACAATTAATAAACAATATATTATGAATTGGTGGTCAAAATTTGGTTGCAAGTTGACAGGATGGAGTTCTGAAGTCCTCGCGCAGTGTTCTGATGCAAGCCGTTGTAGGTTGAGCAAGTACACATCTGCTTTAATGATTCTCATTCTCATTTGGAGCGTTACTGGTTTTTGTTTCGCTCAACGATACATTGGTCTTCCCATATGGGGGTGCTGTCTGGTATCGGTATTCTTCGTTACAATTGTTATTATGATTGAGAGACAAATTATTCTAACGATAGAGAAATCGTTCTCAATGTTGGCATTTCGTGCAATCATTGCACTTGTTATGGCAATCGTAGGTTCTACCATCTTTGACCAAACTATGTTTGGAAAAGATATTGATAAAGAGATGACGAACACGATCGAGATTCAGACCACAGAACTAACAGCGCAACGTGTACATACAATTGAAGAAAAGTTAGCTGTTTTACAAGCAGAATATGATTCGATAATCAGTATTAACAGTTCTCTTCAGGAGGAAGTGAACAAGAATCCATTTATCATCCAAACTTCTGTAACTAATAGTACCAATAGATTGGTCATGGCTGATGGAACAATTAAAACAGTCAACAATCCATCTGTGACAAAAAATCAGGTTCCAAATCCAAAGATAACTCAGATAGATACAAACAACAAAAAGCTTGAAAAAATTAGCGAGCAAGAGCAAATTTGGACAGAGAAAAAACAGACCATGGAAGAAGACGTACGTAAGGAATGCAAAGAAAATGTTGGATTCCTTGAAGAACTTGAAGCCATGTGGTCAATAATTACTAATCGGCCGTTGGCTGGCGCATTCTATCTCGTTTTTTTCTTTTTACTTATGAGTCTTGAACTATTTATAGTTGTAAGTAAAACCGTTGACGAAGAATGTGATTATGAAGCAGCCATAAAAGGATCACAAAACATACGTATCTTACAGTTTAAAAGAGCTTTTAATCACGTAAGAATATGAAGTTATGCCCACAACATTTAACCCACAAACAAAGAGTCACAAACTACAAACAGACATTGTATCAATTTGTTTAATCTCAATTAAATTATCTGTATGAAATTAAGGCATATTCAAAGACGTAAACGCGCGGTTAAAAACAGCCTATTCCGTATCGTTAATGAGTTGGATGGGAAAATGTATCCATTGGGCTTAAAGGAGGAGATGAAGTATGTAGAAGATCTTAACACTGCGCTTGATCAGAAATGTTCCAAAGTTGAAATTGCTAATATGTTGAGACGAATTATGAGTTATGTAATTCTAACTAACTCTCCAATATATGTCACTGTTCATCTGAAGGTTGTTAAGACTCTTTCAGAAAAGGAAATGGAAATAGTCACTAAATATATAATAGCAAATAATCAATATATAGCAAAGCTCAATCGATCACTGATTCAAAACGATTCGGGAGAAAAGAATGTCCAATAATCATTTCGTCGAAGCACAAGGCAAGAAAAAGAGAAACGAACATGATATTTAGAAAGGAATCAAAAGCACTTAATCCATTTCCTATTCCCAACCACACAAATTGTGAACGCGCGTGTTCACAATCTTGAATGGGCTTATGTGTTGTATTATTAATCATGCACTCAATAGATGACACATAGGGATAAATCTTCACAATATAATTAAATGAATTTTTTATGTAATTGCGAATATTGATGTATATTTGTTTCAACTTCCTATAATATCCTATAGGAAGTTGCATATGGATAAAGAGCCTTTGTTTGAGGAAGACGTAAAACTACGTTTTATTTCTCCATGATAAATATATTGAAATAAAGATTGACGAAGTATGAACGAAGTGAATGAATTGACAAAGATTGGAAACGAAGAAGACCTGTTCAAACGAGTATCCTCACTTATTGATGAGAGTCGCAAACATATAGCCAAAGCAGTAAACGCCACGATGGTCTATACATACTATGGTGTTGGACAACACATAGTAGTGTTCGAACAAAACGGCAGCGACCGTGCTGCATACGGACAAACTATCCTGAAGAATTTATCGGTCAAACTAACAGAAAAATATGGGGATGGTTGGTCGGTTGAGACTCTGAAAAAGTGCCGTTTTTTCTATCAGACATATAAAGATGATATGATTGGGTCTACAGTGTGGACCCAATTGGAGAGACATCAAAATCTAGATTCGGTCTACAGTGTGGACCCAATTCCATCAGAAAAAGACAAACATTGTATATCCAATTCTCAGGGAAGCGAAAACGGTGTTAACTATTCTCTGGTTGATATTCAACATGACACGAACCCTTTCACGCTCTCTTGGTCTCATTATTTGGTACTTATGCGTATCAAAAATAAGGAAGAACGCCGTTTCTACGAGATTGAATGTCAAAAACAAGACTGGAGTGTAAGTCAGTTGAAACGTGAGTATGGGACAAGTCTCTATGAACGTTTAGCATTGAGTCGAGACAAAAAGGAGGTCTTACGCCTATCACAAGAGGGGCATACGATAGAAAAACCAACAGATATTATTAAAGATCCTCTTACATTAGAGTTCCTCGGATTGCAACGTGATAATAGTTTCAGCAAATCAAATTTGGAATCGGCAATCATCAGTAAGCTGCAAAATTTCCTACTTGAAATGGGAAAGGGTTTCCTATTTGAGGCAAGGCAGAAGAAGTTTACATTCAACGAGAAACACTTTTACGTGGACTTGGTGTTGTATAACCGTCTGCTTCAGTGCTATGTCCTTGTAGATTTATAGGCGGGTGAACTGTCGCACCAAGATCTCGGTCAGATGCAGATGTACGTCAATTACTATGACCGACATGTCAAAGAAAGTTTTGAAAAACCGACTATTGGTATTTTGTTGTGTAAAGACAAGGATGATGCCCTTGTGGAATTGACATTGCCAGAAGATGCCAATGTATATGCCACATCATACGAATTGTGCATTCCAGACAAGACTCTGCTACAGACTATGGTGAAGGATTGGATTGATGAATTTGAGGAACAACAAGAGCAGAGTCATAATTTGGAGAAATAAGTATATCGAAGAAATTATTCTGACAACTCCTCCCATCACTTCCCACTTTCCGAACTAACACCATTGGTGGGTGATTTCTTGGCTTCCCGCAGTTTCTTTTTTAGCGATGGACTATAGATGACGCGATATCCTTTAGGGGTGTTGGGTGATGACAGAATGAAATAGGCCATCAAAGATTTCTCCTTCTCCAATAGACGAAGTGCTTGCTTGGAACCCATGACCATGAATGCTGTGGCGTATGCATCTGCGGTCATGCAGTCTGTTGCGATAACCGTACTCGACAGAATGTCTTGTTGTACGGGATAGCCCGTGTGCGGATCTATTGTGTGGGCATACTTTTTCCCGTCTTTGTAGTAGAACTTGCGATAATTGCCACTCGTCGCTACACCGCCTTGGGTGAGTAATAGCACATCTTGTGGTTCCCTGTTGATGGAGAGCGAATCTTCTTCTGGTGTGTTGATGCCGATGTGCCATGGCTTACCTTTCGGATTGTATCCATGAAGGACAACCTCTCCACCAATCTCAACCATGTAGTTGGTAATCCCCTTCTTTGCCAGCCATTCTCCGACAACATCGCAAGCGTAACCTTTGGCAATGCTTGATGCATCGAGGATAGTCCGATTGTCCGCCTTCTTTAATCGTCCGTCTTTGCCAATTTTTATTTTTTCATACCCCACAAAACTGAGGATGCTATCCACCATAGCCTTCGTGACATTTTCACTGTGCGTATAACCAAAGCCCCACAAGTTCACCAAAGGGGCAACTGTCATGTCAAAGGCTCCATCGGTCTGCTTGGAGATCGCCAGGCCTCGATCCAATACCGTTCGCACGTGCTGATTCATGCGGACAGAAGTGTCATTGTTGTTGATTTGAGACAGAATGGATTCTTCGTTAAACATTGACAGTGAATAATCTATCTCTTGAAAAAGACCTTTGATGCTATCATGATAGTCTTCTTTCCCCTGATAGGTTATGTGGTAGGAGGTGTGAAAAACTTCTCCCTCTATAAAAACATAGTTCTGGGCATCCGAAGATACCCAGAACAATAATAAATAAGTAAGTATGGCTAAACGATTCATTGCTTGGCTGTGTTTTCTTGTACGAAGAGTTTTATCGCTTTTTCACATTGATCGTCATCGTTTTCCAATACACCTGCAGCTAACCAGTAGGCATATTTTCCTGTGCAATAATCTGACGCACCTTCCATGCTACTACCATAACGGAATTCGATATGGTAAGTGTCGGTTGGATTATCCGAGCGGAAGAAGAAATAAGCAAACTCATCATCGTTGTTATCATCGCTTTTATAGTAATGAAAGTCGTTGGTCGCATCATAACCCACATTCGAATAGGTGTGGGAGAATACTTCGTTGCCCTCCGCATCGATTCCCTTTATCCGTCTTCCTTCGAACACGAATTTGGAAACACCTTGTAGGAAGTGACAGCTGAACTGCATGTTCTCTGTAAATCCATTCGAACAATCTCCGTACTTTGCCGTAGCTTCAGCACCGGTCACATCTCCCAACATTGAATTCTTCATATATGATACAGTGGCTTCTGCACCCGCAGTGTCACCTGTCCCTTTTATGCATTCTTTGATCCAAAGGCTGTCCCATTTCGCATTGATCGCACCCTCATTGCCAAAGAATTCCACGAATGTTCCTGCGATTTTCTCTTGCAACTCGGTTGCTTTACCCTCTTCAGAGATAGTGATGGATGAGGTCAATGAGATGTATTTGTCGCTATTGAAGGTTACGGAGAAAGAGGTGCCTGATTCCACCTCACCGTTGATGGTAAGGAATCCATCTGTGTAACTATAATCCTCCTCACCC
>JBGUIU010000214.1:0-2923 GCA_045113275.1 Paludibacteraceae bacterium | reverse complement strand
AGGCGAAAGGCCTGCAGAAGATGCTGGATCTCCTCGAAGATAATGACGACGTGCAGAACGTCTGGCACAACTGGGAAGACGCAGAATGATGGCTTTTCGTTCCGAAAATCCATCGGAGCGGATTGATTTCAGAACTTTTTTTGAAGTTTTGAAAACGCAGTTATGCAATACATCGCAAATTTGATGACATTCAATAAACCTTCTGTTATGACATACAACAGGAGGTTTTTCTATGTTTATCGAGGTTGCGGCGAAAGAATATCTTGTAGAGATTGAGGTTAGAAAGTTTACACAGAAGACTATACGGAGTTATAGAAATAATCTGAATGTTTTTCTGCGGTATTGCAAAGAGGAAGCAGGCATAGAGGAGATGGAAGATTTGTCGCTTGCTGTTGTTCGTAAATTCTCCTTGTTTATGTCGAATAAAGGAAAAAAGGGGAGTTATATCAATAGCCTTTTGAAAGTCGTAAAGGCTTTTCTTCAATACTGTTATGATGAAGGTTATGGTGGCTTCAATACAAAAAAGAACTTCAAATGGTGCAAGCAGGAGAAAGCAGTAATAATGGCTTTCACTCCAAGAGATGTTCGCTTGATGATGAAATCTTGTAAGGGTGGTAGTTTTCTTCAATTACGCGATGCAGCAGTGCTTACTATGTTTTTTGAAACGGGAATAAGATGTTGGGAACTGTGCTGTATCAAACCAAGCGATATACACGATGATTATATTATAATCAATGGGAAAAATCATAAGCAGAGAGTCGTTCCAATTACGGCAGTATTGCGTAAAGCAATGATTAAATATGACCTTGTAAAGGAAAACTATTTCGCTTTGAAAAATATTGAAGATTTTTATTTTCTCTCATTCCATGGACGGCAATTAACCAACAGTGCTGTAGAACACATTGTAAAAAATCATGGAGAGGGAATAACAGGGATTAGAGTTTCACCCCACACTTGCAGACATTTTTTTGCACAGCAGCAAATAAAGATGGGAACAGACCTTTATACCATTTCACGGCTACTTGGTCATGAGAATATTCAAATTACACAAACATACCTAAACAGTCTGCGGGATGATGATATTATCAATGTTGCAAAGCAAAAAAGTGTATTATTGAATATGCTATAGAACATCTTTGAACATCTCCGAATGTCTTTTGAACATCTTTGAATGTGATGGAATGTCTTCGCACATCTCTGGAACATCTTTACAGGATTATACAGAAAATCCGATAAAACAGAAAATGCGCTCAACCGTTTCCAAAAGCACTTTTCAAATCGCGCTACGGTTGGGAGCATTCGTTTAGGGGACAGCGAAGCAGAGCAGGTTTGTAGAGCGACGAAGCCTTATTCTTCTTCCTCGACTTCGTCATCCTCCTCTTGCTGCTGTTGTCTGCGTTCGCAATCATCCATATAGATGAAATAACCAAGAGTTTCCATATCCATTATTGAAATCAACTCCTTCTGTTGGTATTTTATCAGAAAATTACTGGAAGTAAAGAATGCCTTATGCTATAATCAATAAATAATTCAACCCTTTTAGGTGTTAAAGAGTTTAGAAATGGAGATATTATGAATTATTATCAATGTCCCAATTGTGGGTGTTCTGTAATGGAAGGGGCAAAATACTGTTCTGAATGTGGAAGCCCAATAATTGATACTCGTATGGTTGATGACAATCTTACAGATTCAGATACACTTGATGATGAGTATACAGATACCGTTGAAGACAATCTTGAAGATACATTTTTGGGAACTAAAAAGAAAGGAGTAAAAAGAAAGAAAAAGAAGCGTTCGCCAATACGACGACTAATTATTTGGGCCATTGTCATTGCGTTGGCGATTTGGGGCAAATTAGAGTATGATGCTTACAACTATGGTATCAACCTCCATAATGTCGGTTATTATGCTTATACAAGCGCAGACCATCTTGAAAGTGCTGGTATTCTATTCTATAATGTTTGGAACAATTCGGTTAATAAGATTATAAATGAAGAAACTGACAAATATACAAGGGAAGCGGACGGAACTGGTCAATTTTATACTGATTTCAATGATGCGCTTAAAGTGTTAGAGAATAGTAAAGAATACAAAGACGAAAGAAGTCAGGCAGAAGAAGCACAGAATGAAGCATATGAATTAATGGGGAAACTAACGAATCCCCCAAAGCGGTATGAAGAAGCATATCGTGATATAAAATCTTTTTACACAGATTATATAGCATTTTATAATACTGTAATGAATCCAAATGGGACTTTGGCAGATTATAGAGATAAGTTTGAAAAAACAAGAGATGCGTTTATTCAATCGTCTTACGCTATAAGTATGTATTAGATGGCAATGCGATAAAAGTATCTTGTCTATAACAATTCAGCATGTCCTTCAATCGCCTTTTCAATCCTCTGCGGTTCAAACCCTATATATCTCTGCGTAACAGCCGCAGAACTGTGCTGTAGTAACCTCTGAACAAGAGCAATATCATAACCATTCTTCTGGTAAATCTCTGTCGCATACCACTTGCGAAACGAATGGGTGCTGATGCCAGAATAACCAAGATAATCACAGACAATAGCAAGTTGTTTCTGTATGGCTCTGGTGGTGAGAGGGAACATGAACGCTGTGCGCTCGATGTGGTTACGCAAGCAATAATTTTCCATATACTGATAGATTACAAGGGGAACAGTGAAAACACGCTGTTTCCCTGTTTTTTGTTCAGTGATGGCAAGGCGATAGCGTCCACCGTCACTAACGATATCGGCAAGACGCAGTTTTACGATATCACTGATGCGCAAGCCAAGGTTGCCTTCCAGGACAAGTGCAGTGGCGATACGCTCATTGAATATTCCGACGGGGCGGAGCCGCCAGTCCGGAGGTAATTGAGCCACCTGTCCAGCGTAGTTGAGCCACCGTTCCGGTTCGGGTT
>JBGUIU010000213.1:0-3527 GCA_045113275.1 Paludibacteraceae bacterium | reverse complement strand
ATGTTTCAGAAACCATCGAAGTAACCGTGTAAAATAATTAGCAATTTCAACAACAAAAAACCCTGAATCGGAAAACCGGTTCAGGGGAAAAGGAGCCTCAAATGAACACTATCAAGACTATTATAGCCGCACTTTTCATGTTATGTGCAAGCGTATCATACGCAGCATGTGACGGAAGCGTGGTTTACACCGGAAGAAGCACTGAAGTACGTGCCGATGTGTATTCCCGTCACGGGTACCCTATCACTGTACTGGATCAGAATTACTACGGCAGTGTTGCCAACATGAGGGAATCAGGCCAGTATCAAATAACGGACGGCAACGGCTTTATTCTCGCTTATGACATGAAGAATAACGTCATAACCCTGTTATATCCCACTACTACAGGCAGAATGGCCGTGATTTTTGACGGAGTTGTGTTTCCCGAATTTTCAAAGTTCGATACCTGTATCTAAGAGGAGAATTGATTATGTTTAAGAAGATTTTATTAGCAGCCGCAATGGTTTTAAGTTTTGGTGCGACCGCATGTGCTGAAGAAACTCAGTGCCCTGTAATTACCGGTTCAGACATTAGCCGTCACGGAAATTATCACTGGATGATGAACACCTTTGACTACCAGGGCGAACGTGGCGGGGTATTTTATACCAACATGCCGTGGCGTATGTTTCAGTCTGATATGTTTTTGGCAACCTTTACCGGTTCAGCTCAAATGCAGATTGAAGCAAATACCGGTGATACAATCGTATTAAGCCCTATTGACGGCAGTCCGGTAGTTATGATTTGGAAGCCTGATACCACAGGTTTTGCAAAGGGCTTTGTAGGAAGTTTTAAGACCGTGGACGCTATCAATAATGATAAGGCGTTACAGGGATGTTTTAACAAGTTTATCAATGTAGAAAGTGAGGGTATGTAGTATGTTTTTACAAGGCAGAGCGAATCTGAATGACAATGCTTTCAGAGATTTATCAAAGTATCAATGGTTAAACCAGTCTGACGTGTTCACGGGTGAGATAGAACAGGCTGTATATTCAGATTATATCGACAAGAACGGCACAATGGGAAGCAAGATAAACGTCACTGTATGCAACGATCAGACAATGCAGAAAGCGGGTTTTACAATCTTTGTTTTCCGCAAAGGTTCTCAGACTTTCACGGGGCATGTATCTCAGATTATGTATCATGCCGGCATTGATATAGATAACTGTAACGGCCTTGATATGGTTGAAATGAAGAATAAAGACGGGGCAGTTGTAAAAAGTAAAAAGACAGATACCCCGATATATACCATTCCGTGTTTGAGAGGTACGGCCATAACCGTGATGCTGAAAAGGACCGGAGAAGGCAGAGACAGAGACAATAACCCAATGCCCTTCCTAGAACTTTTTGGATGGGAAATCTTTAACGCACAGGGCTTTAGTGCAAATGAATGTAAGTACGGAGACTGCATCATTGAAAAGACTTACGGCCGTGGCTTTAAGTTTGCTGAAGTCTATGAGAAGTTTATGGATGAATTAAAGCAGAATCAGCAAAACAGATACGGTAATCAGCAGCCGACACAGCAACAGGCACAGGGCTATAATCAGCCGCAACAGCCGCAGAACACTCAGATGCAGACTAATTATGCACCTCAGTACGGGGCACAGCCGAACGCACAGCCTTACCGCAATTTACCGCCTTTACCTGGCAGACCGCAGAACATGCCACAACAGCAGCCGACACAGCAACAGGTGCAACAGGCTGATAATGGCAATGAACCTTTACCGTTTTAATCAATAAGCAACCTGTCAATTTTTCCGACAGGTTGAAATAAGGAGTAAACATGGGAATACTGCAAAAGATTTTTGGTGATGATCCCCGTGACCTTCAGATACGTAATCTGCGTTATGAAAAAGAAAAACTGCAAGACGAATTACACCAAATGAGAGAGAACTCATGGGAAAAGGAAGTAGAACACCAAAAGAAGATTAACAGCATTTTATCAGGTAGTTTAGCAAATCCGATAATCGAAAAATTAAGGCAAGACTACGTAGAAGTTTGTGAGGAAAGATACCACCTCACTCACGAAGTCATGAGGTATAAAAACACCGACATTGACCGTGAAAATAAAAGGCTGCAAAGTGAAATAAAATGCCTTAAATTCAAAATTGAAGAACTGGAAAGAGAAAAAGCGGAACTCATTCAATTACTGGATAGGTACGATGTTTTCTTTAAATCTTTAAGCAAGGAGTAAATCAAATGGAATTAGATAAGAGAATTAAAGAAGGTAAAAGACCTTTGACCTGTTTTGACCTGAAGGAAGCAGAGAAGTTTGAGGGGAAAGAGGGATATTTCAGCGATCGTCCTAGAGATTTTGCTGATGGGGAAATTTCTATTGAACAATGTGCAACAAAGGGAATATTGGAATTAGATGAACGTAGTGATAATGACCCTTATATAAATAAAACTACATGTTTGAACTATCCATACTTTTTACCCGCTGAATGGGTAAAGCCTGAAGAACAGAAAAAGCAGTACAGGCCATACAGTCTTGAGTTATGGACAAGGCATTACGATATAGGGGAGATTATTCACTTTAGACATAAGGATAGTAAGGTACAACATCGCATGATGTTGACAGGATATACCACTGAAGACGGAACCGATATGACCACCAATGGCATGGGAACAATCAATTTAGGAGGTTTTTTGTATTCTTTTCAGACTTTATTTGAAAGTTACGAAATAATGATTGACGATGAATGGCAGCCGTTTGGTGTACTGGATAATGGGGATAAAGATAAGGAGTAAGAGATGAAACTAGATAAGAGGATTAAGGAAGGCAAAAGACCTTTAACGTGTTTTGATGTTGAAATTGCTAACCAGTTTATAGGAAAGAAGGGATATTTTTCACACTATATAGATAATTATGCAGATTTAAAAAACACTGTTCTCGGAACATTAGGAAGCACTGGAGATACATTCCATGAAAGTTTTTGTTGTACCGAAGAAACTTTTGATAATTATTATTATGAGTTTTTTCTCCCAGCAGAATGGGTAAAAGAACCTAAAAAGAAGTATAGACCTTTCTCACTCAATGAGTTTACAGAGTTATATGCCATAAGTGATGTAGTTACTTATAGGATTAAAGATTGTGAGGTAATTGAGCAGTCAATGTTTATAGGTTGTCAATCAAGTAATGATGGAGATACACCGGGTAACGGTTATGTGGTTATAGGTAATTGCAAATACAGTTTAAAGGAATTGTTTAACAATTATGAACTTCAATACCTGAATCACTGGCAGCCGTTTGGTGTGGTTGATGAAGGGGAGTAATGGAATACTATGATTAAAAGTTTTAAAACACATACTGGTGTTATCTTTTGTGATACCGATAAAACAATGGAATATCTGTACGTTGGTGATTATGGCAAGGAAAATAACATTAAGGCTGACTTTTTAGGTTTTACAAAGGAAATAAATTCCGTTCCACATCATGACGTTGATTTAGCAGATAAGTTCGTAGTAACAATCTCTACTCAAAAGGGTTG
>JBGUIU010000212.1:0-20228 GCA_045113275.1 Paludibacteraceae bacterium | reverse complement strand
AGCAATCATATCGAAGCCCAAACTCAATATAAGATTTATGAAACGGAATACTTAAGAATTACGGGAAGACTATAGCTTTACGACACTATTTTATCCTTCACAGCACGGATGGCACAGCCGTTGGAGCGTGGGGTCTCCTTGTAGTTTTCGTGGTTGATGAGGCGTGGCGTGAAGCGGAGTGCGAAAGCTACATCAAGTAGGTAGGTGATGGAATTACTCGACCAGTAGAAACCTTCGGCACGGGTCGAGAGATGTCGCTTGCCTGTACGGATACCTGTGGCAGGCAGGAAGATGGAATTCCCATTGGGGCCCATGACGTGATATCCGATGGAGTCGGCATTGTCGACCCATTGCCACTCGCATTTCTCCACCAGTTCCGACAGCTCGTCGCGTGTGGGCGTTCGCCAGCCATCGCCCAGCATCTGGGTGGCGGCATCGTCCTCGGGTTCGAGGTGCGACTTGCCGTCGGGTGTGGCGCCGTCTGATGCCTGCGAGTCACAGACGTATTTCGTGGGGTGCCAGTATTTCCCTGTGCCTAAACGATAGATGCCGAGTGTGTAATCGCTTTTGGGTTCCAGTTCGCCCCATGCCAGCATATAACCCACGGCGATGGGCTGTTCGGCACCGAGGTTACAATCGGCCCAAGCTACGCTCAGTCCCAGGTCAACGGCCTGTTGTGCCAGGCAGGGCAGCTGCCCTATGAGTATCAGGAATGTGATGATATATTTTCTCATTTTCGAAGCGTTCTTGATTGTCCTTAAAACCCAAGGGCTTGAAGATTTTCGCGCCTGTTATGGTTAGCGGCAATAGGGGCATCGACTATATGATATACATGCTGAGTCGGGACTGGCAGATAACAAAGAAGCAGCGATTGCTCGACTACATGTATTTCGGAGTGTACCGCCAGACGGACGGTTTCCACCTCGTAGGCTTCATGTATCTTGATTCCAATCCTTTGGCAAAGCCGGAGAAAGCATTCTTTACGCCTCACTTCTTTGATAGGTACAGGGAAAGAACAGACTTGCCGATGGATATGCCAAAGATGGAGGTGATGAAGGATTGGATCATGAAGAATTTGCATCTCAATTCGGATGCACAAGGCAATGAGAAATACCCCGATGGCATCTTCTGCGTTTATCCAAGTGGTGTCGCTTTAGGGAGAGAGCTGCCTGACGGTAATAGCGAGATGAAGACTTTTGTCACCTATGATATGCTGCGAGGAGAGCAAATTGAGAAAGGTGAAAACCAAAGCAAAGCCGCCAAGGTGCAGGAAGAGGAAGGTTTCAGAAACTATAAAGAGATAGTAGATAAACTTGTAAAATATGGCATACACCTATAAATATCCAAAGGAAGAGATATTGGCTTATGGAAACATAGGGTAAAGGGGGGAGCGCAACTGGCGCATGATGTCAAGCAGTCGCTCTGCACTGCCACTACGGAATTTAAGAGGGAGCGTTTTGAGTTGCTCTTCTGTAATGAAAAATGAGAAGCCTTGAAGTCTGGTGTAGAGTTGTTCATAGTTGGCTTTCACCAATTCTTCCATCCTCTTGTATAATTCGTCGTTCTCCCCTATCAGATGCATATAGAGGGCATCGCCTCGCATCGGACTGTGCGGTGAAAAAGCAGTTCCCTTGGGAACCATACATTTGTCGCCACCTGTAAATGGGGCTGCAAAATGCACAAGGTATTCCAACTCGGCATCCTCTGTCAATTCAAAGACGTTATCGTCAATCTTCAGTGCCTCAATCTATTCACGTGTTGCCATAATCTTTCTTTTTGATTGCAAAAATATGCAATTCTCACGGATAATGCAAGCAAAAATGCGTCCGCAAGGCTTGTGGAAGTGAGATTTATATTTTTTTATGCTTTATATTCCATAATATTTTGTATCTTTGTTGCCAAAATCTGGCAAATCATATAAAGGAAACCTAAAATAAGGAGCAGAGATATGACAGACGAAAAGAAAATAGCACAGTATAATATGGAAATGGCGGAACACGCAGATGGGGCCGCCCAGTATTTAAGTGCTTTGATTGGTGGCAGATTTGTGACACGAGAACAGGCTCGTGACATGGCCGATTATGTTTTAGCACAAACAAAGAGAAACATAGAAAGTTGCCCCTTTGCCTCTCAAGAAGAAAAGGACGCAGAGATACGTAGAAGGGAAAAACTAATGAATATGTTGAAATTGCAGATAGGGTTGTAATTATTCTATGCTACATCTCACAACATCAACACTTCTCAATAGAAACATATTATTATAAACATGCAAAATAAAATAAACATAGAACACGCAAATCCATTTATTGGATGCGAAAAGATATCATATTCCGTAAATGATATTAAAAGGATTCGTTCTACATTTGAGTGTAAGACGGAAAACGGCATGATAGTATCTTTATCAAATAAAGACTCTGCTTTTATTAATTGTTTCCCAACTGATGAGCCTCCATTGTATAAAGAGGGGGGGGCTGTGAATATTATTTTTGACAAAGATCAAAATATATATTTTGATAACGCAAAAGACCAAATACTATTTGATTTGTTTTCTAAAGCTAAATTAGGAAGTACATTCATAGGGGAAGTTACTGGCGTTGCGAATCAAGGACTATTAGTTAAGATTTGTAACATTCATTGTTTTATGCCCAAGAATCAAATAGGGTACGAAAAAGAAAGCTCTCAGTCTTATATTGGTGATAGTCTTGAAGTAAAGCTGATTAGCATAAAAATTAAAGAAAAAGAAGGGAATAGGTTCCTTCCGATTGTATCGCATAAGGTTCTGTTAGATGAAGCAATCACTAAACGAAATAGTTCGAAAGACCTCCAAATTGGAGCAATTTTTCATGGCACCGTAAAAAACATTTCTTCCTATGGAGTATTTGTAACGATATTACCAGGTTTAGATGGGCTTATTCATATTACAGATTTGAGTTGGGAGAGGGTTTCCAATCCAGAAGACATTGTCGTTATTGGGCAAACATTAGATGTCGTTATATTAGATGTTAAAAATAACAAAGTGGGAAAACCTAGGATAAGCCTCGGACTTAAACAATTAACTCAAAAGCCTTGGACTAAGTTTAACAAAAACACTATGGTAGGTGATACTGTTTCCGGTACAATATGTAATATTAAAGATTTTGGTGTTTTTATTATGCTTGAATGCGGAGTACAAGGTCTCGTTCATAAAACAGAATTATCTTGGGATATACAAATAAAACCTCATGATTATCAAATCGGCCAAGTGGTTCACGCAAAAATCATTAATATTGATTGGGAAAAAGAAAAACTTCTTCTTAGTATTAAACAGACTCAGCAAGATCCATGGATGGATATAATAGATAAGTATGCTGTTGGAGATATTATAGATACAATTGTGACCAATATAAAAAACTTTGGATTATTTGTAAGGGTTGATCAGGGCATAGAAGGTTTGATCCATGTTTCGGAACTATCGTGGACTGATAAAATTCAAAAGCCACAATTGATTTATAATATTGGTGATAGTATAAAAGCAATCATAATAAATATTGATAAGGATAAAAGGTCATTAGAACTAAGTCATAAGCGATTACAGATGGATCCTTTGGAAAAGCATCAGATTGGTGAGCTCGTTAATGCAATAGTCGAAGAAACTGTCAAAAAAGGGATTCACTTGAAATTGGAAAATGACGATTCGCCTGCTTTTATCCCTGCGCATAGCATCTCATACGGAGAATCATTCTCTGCAGGAACGATACTGAATTGCGTCATTAAAGATATTAACACCGACAAAAGAAAAATAATATTAGCTATTTTATAGTATGGGCTTTAATACTGATTTCCAAAAAGAGATATGGTTAAAACATATTGAAGTGCAAGAACGTGTGCTTCAAGTTAACTCTGCTCCAATTATTATCGAACCAGATTCTATTCAGATATTTGGGAAAAGGATGCATCTAAAAGTTTGCCAAACGGATGAGATAGATGCCAAAATAAACAGTATCAAGGCATTCTTTAACATTTCTGACGATGATATTGACTATGTCAATAATACATTTATTTGCAACAATAGTTTTGTGGCAGACATTGATGAGATATCGAGATTGGCAGAGGAATGTCAAAAGTATTATATTCAATTGTCTAAAAATCCGATTATAGATGGAGTTATACGTTCTCAAAAATCGACCTTTTCCAAATTTGTTAAAGTACTAAAAGAACTAAATGAGCAATATGCTGTAGATAATAATGGTCGATTGCAAGTTACAGTAGAAGCCCTACGCAAATTGGACAACGATTCTTCATTATCAGAAGATGTTCTTCCTGATAAAGCTAGCGGTATTTTTGGTGTGTCTCCAACCCCCGCATATTTTCTTAGGAAATGGCTATCTATTGACTGTACCCATAAATTGAAATATGAAATGGTTAAAGTTAATGACGTCGAAGAGCGTAGATTAAGAAGGATGTTATCATTGAACGACAACTATTTGAATGAATCCTCCCTTCAAAAACTTAATCAGCTATGGGGATTACGTTTTTTGTCCTTTGACGTTGCTATTGAAGTTTCTAAAGATATACTAAAACACTACGATAAAAGTAAATCTTTATATGATTTTTCCGATCCAAAGGAAGGAGTGTTCTGTTATCACTTCAATGTAAAGTCTCCGGAGAAACAAGATAACGTATCAATAATAGATTCCAAATGGCAAATTGATTTACTCAGAAACATCTTTAATACAGAATTTGGTGAAAATAGTTATAATCTACATATAAAGTTTAATTACATCTATGACAACAAGATGTTCCGTCAATTTACTGACGGAATAAACAATTATGAATTCTTCCAAGAATTAAAAAGCACCATTCAAGACGAAAGAATCTCTATAAGCGAATCCAAACAATCAATAGGCGTAGATTTTGACTGGAGACAAGAAAGTCCTGATGATCTTAGAATTGAGCTCAGTAATATGTACGATGATATGGAGATATCTATTTTCTCAGGCCACAAATGCAACGTTGAAATTTGTGAAAAGAATGCGGATTGGGAAAAGATAGAGAACTTTCTTAAGCAGAACTATTCTTCCTTAAAGACATTAATTAGTTCCAAAGATGGTTCAATGCACTTTTATCAAGAATATCGTACACAAGAGCAAGCCTCACAATTCTCGTATTCTCTTTCTTCCTCTTTGAGACAATTAAACGCAATGGGCTGCGAGTGCGAATTACACACATGCCCAACAGGAAAGAAAAAATATCTACTTCGTATTGACCATAATAAAATTGCTGAGAACAAAGAAAATTCTGTCAATAGCCTTCGTGGAGCAGAGTTTACTGTTGGTGAACATTCTATTGGAAAATTATTTAAAGTGAATTTCCCTGAATTGTTATTTGATATATCTTCTGCAGATTATAATTTTTCTGAGGAAGGAGCCTTGTCATTTAACAGAATCACTCCGAATCTAGAAGGTGATATAGAAAAAATAAAGCGATTAAAAGATGCTTTTGATAGTATCGTTTCAGGAAAAGGTGTCAAAAATCCCAAGATTAAAGACTTCATTTTTGATGCCAAAAAAGCAACACCTACAAAAGAAATAGGTTATTTCACAAACGAGTCAAGTGATTATTATCAGGATATAAAAAGTAATTTGCTCAATAGACATATAAATCCTTCACAATTAAATGCGATAATAAAATGTTTGAGGGCAGATGACATATCTCTTATACAGGGGCCTCCAGGTACGGGTAAATCAACAGCAATTGCAGAGCTAATCTGGCAGCATATTAGGTTAAACCCAAAAGAAAGAATTCTGTTGACATCAGAAACTAATCTTGCTGTAGACAATGCTATTGATAGAACAGTCAATAATGCCCACAATTTAGTCAAACCAATACGTTTTGGTTCAGATGACAGACTTGCTGTTGAAGGAAAGCAATTCTCTATTGCTGCAATGGAGCAATGGGTTGCTACAGGTAAATATGAGTTTGTTGATGACCAGGAAGAGGATTTAGAAGAAGACAATTTGGTGAAATCTGGTAAGATGATTCTTGTAAATTGGTTAGATAATATCAAGAAACGTATAGACCACGATAAAATGGATACAAAATCTGTTTTATTATGGGAACATTTCTTAGCCAATCCTGACAAACAATTAAGAGAACTTATATTTGAAGAGTATAAGTCGCATTGTAATGTTATCGGTGCAACATGTAGTTCTATCGGTGAGAAGAATACAAAAAACAGACCAACAAAGTTCTTTATGAACTATTGTTCTGTTTTCGGAGAAGTTACTAACAAGACTGTTTATAAGAAGGATTCTGACTTATTCAATGATGACAAGGAAATTGTCATAACTAATTATAAAAGTAAAGATGGAATTACCTTTTCTACGGTAATACAAGATGAGTCTAGCAAAGCGACTCCAGCAGAGTTGGCATTGCCCTTGATCTATGGAAAAAAGAATATTGTTATTGGAGACCATAGGCAGTTACCGCCAATGCTCGACAAAGAAGAGTTTATAAATACACTTGATTTCCTAATTGACAATTCAAATGGAGAAACCGAAAAGCGTCAATTAAATAAGTTGAAGTCTTATGTAATTGGAAATTTCAAAGAGATGGAAGTTTCACATTTTCAGAGAATATTCGAGAACATAGATGAAAGTCTTAAAGGAGAGTTTACATTGCAATATAGAATGCATCCCGATATCAACGAAGTAATTAAGCAATTCTATACTGAAGATAAAGGCCTTGAATGTGGACTCATAAACCCAGTTGATTTAGGAGTTAATGATCCAAACATGTCGAATCCATTCTCCAGATATCACGGTATTTCAATTGATGATTTTATCTGTGGTGAGTCGTTAACACCGAATAACCATGTCGTTTGGATTGATGTTAATTCTCCTGAAATGATTGAAGGTACGTCAAGAATCAATGAAGGTGAAGTTGATGTCATCTCGCATATACTAAACAAATTATCATCGTCAGATTCATTTAGGGAATACAGTGAAAAATGGACCGATGATGATGACAAAGAAATTGGCATAATCAGTTTCTATAGTAAACAAAGGAATAGAATTAAAAAGATGTGTAAAGCATTCAATAATATGCCATTGAAAATTGATGTAGTTGACAGATTTCAAGGAATGGAACGTAACATTATCATCGTTTCTATGGTTAGAAGTAATACTATTGTTTCTGATCCACAGCAAAAGCCTGATTTTTCCGAATATGAACTGGGATATCCAGAGCAGACCGATTTAGGATTTGCCCAATCTCCTAACAGACTAAATGTTGCACTGTCTAGAGCGAGAAGACTTTTGATTATTGTTGGTAACAGTAAACTATTCAGGCAGAAGGATATTTATGACAATGTATATCAAATAATTGAAGCTAACCCTAATGGGAAAATCATTAAATGCGATCCTTATGAAGACATTCAAAGATAATATAATCCAGGCACAACTGATATACAAATCTCAATCCGCTGACAGTGCATTGAGAGCATGGCCTTTGAAGAAAACAAAGTGCGAAGTATTCTGTTATGAAGACGTATCATGTTCCAACATAGAAACGGTAATCTGTTCTACGCTTCACTATAACGACGACGTTTTATCAGCTGAAGAATTGGCAACAATTTTGGGATTCAATGTTAAAGATGACATTGACTCTAGTCCCAAAAGATATAAAGATGATGCGGAGATATGCATATTCAAAAGATTGCTTAGCTCGTTAAAAAAAGATGAACTAATTGAAGATGTAGAAGATAAGATTAAACTTACCTCTTTAGGACTGTTTTCTGTTATAAACTCGAAGAAAAGAGTGTTTTATAAAGCAGAATGTAGATTTCTTGAAAACTTTAGTTTAAAATCAAGTGATGGGAGAGTATTTCCATTTAGAAAAGAGCTCTCTATATCTACAACGATTCAAAACAAGAAAAGAGTATCATTTTATAAAACATTATCACAATATGATATTGAGCCGCTAATTAAGGAAGAAGAGAAAGTCTTGGTTGAAGCCCTGCGTGAGCAGACCCCGGAAGGATCAAATATTTTCAGCGCTTCTCTATTAAAAAACGACTTCTTGATTGAAAGTGAACAGCTTGACATTGCTATTTATAACGATGGTGATGATTTTGTCGTTCTATCCTCAAATGGCGAATCTGTAAGTGAGTATGCTTCTCAATTATTAAACAGTGATGAGAACGCCAAAAGTAAAGCAATCAAAGTTGAATGGGGATATTATCTTAGATTACTAAATGATCAAAATGCGTTGTTGACTTCAGAAAGCCTTGCGCCTTTTGAAGATATTATAGAATGGGGTAAGGTGGTAATGGATTCCAGGTTCTGCTGGAATGACTCTGTCCTTTTTAACATGTTGTCAAGAAATATTGATGCGAATATTTGGCATGAAGTTTCAACAATATGTCCAATCGATGATATTAAAACATATCTACGAGATTACACTGACAACTGGGATTGGAGTGTCCTGTCAGCAAGAATTGATGGCAAATTCATAGCGGAGAATGCATCAAATTATCCATGGGATTTTGATGTTGTAATTCATAACGCTCAGGTAAGCGTTGAGGATGTTGAACGTCTTTTAGTTAATCCTAACCTCACATCTGTCAACTGGATTTGGACAGATATTATGCCTTCCCTTTCAAATGAGTTCATTATTGAGCATATTGATGATGTTTCATTTGATTTATCATTAATTACTGAGAATAATCCAGACTTAGTACAATCTATGATTCTTGATTATCCCGATAAGGCATGGAATTGGACATATATCTCAAAATCTTATGATTTGGACTATATACTTGACAATATTGAACTTCTTTTCAAGAGATTGAACTTGCAATCAATAATTATCAGAGCTTTTAGTTCAGATGAGTATGCGAAACTTTTTTGCAAATCGAAAGAATTTAAGAAAGAACTCTGTAATATCCATAATTCATCGATTTCAACATTCAATGTCAATACTTTAGAACTCGTATGGAATAAAGATAATGTTGATTTTTTGGAAGAAGTCGGTTTACTGTCATGGTGTGTTCCTGTTGTTGGCGGTTTTGAGTCAAATTCTTATATCAAATGGGATAAAGAATTTTTTTCTAATTATGCAAACAGGATTAACAATAATGCTGGATATACGTGTGTGACATCTCGTATTGACGATTTCACTATTGTAGATGACAATCCTGACTTTATGTGGGATTGGGAGATAATATCATCTAAGAATGATTGGATTAATGAAGTAGATTTCGTTCGTAGGCATATATCAAAACTTAATTTGGTAAAAGCCTTCCGGCTTTTCTCTAGTGATACATTTTGTGCATTGTTTGAATGTTCAGAAGTGAAGGATTTTATTCTTTCGCATCCTGAAACGCAAACTAAGGCGACAGAGCTTGCTACAATACAACTTGTGAAGACCAATATCAATTTTAGTTGGGATTGGTATATCTTGACTGTTAAAACTGTAGATACATTAAAGGTCGACAAATTAGGTAATGAACGTTGGGTTGACAAATGGGATTGGGATTATTTATCTGAGAATCTAAAAGTTGAAGATATTTCTGATTATCTATACGACTATCAAGAGTATTGGAATTGGACCGTTTTAACCCGACGTCTCACAAACTCCACAATTTTAGAAAATCTTGTTGATTTTGCCGACAAATGGGATTGGATCACGCTAATAGATACAATCCTCACAAAGGAAGATCTAAGTATTGATGGTCACTTACCTACTATTGCAGCTATTATTAGTTTAAAGGAAGAGGACATCCAAGAAAATCTGTGGAACAGAATTACACGGCGTTTCACTTTGGAAGAGCTGTATGATTTGGTACATAGGACAGTTATTATAACAGATTATTCTCTTTTGTTCAAATGGGATTTGTCTTACATTTATGACCATAAAGAATTTAATCTAAATGAATATATTGAGTTATATCCAGATGATGTTGATTGGGAATTGCTGTCTAAATCAAAATCTGCAGAGAGGCTTTTCTATTATGATAGAAGTATCCTAAGCTTCGAAATGTGGCTAAAGATGGTCAAGTCTCTTTTGTATAATGATTTATATTATTGGGATTTTTATGCCTTATCACAAAATGAGGCGATTAACTGGCATCCCTCATTGTTGAAAATTAAAAAGAAACAATGGGATTGGCAATTTTTATCTGAACATAGTAAATGCTTTTCTGATTATTCTGGTGCAAAGAACCAGTCAAATTTGTCTAAAAACATCAAGCAATTCAAAGATGTATTAGACTTCGGAATACTTTCTAATAGAAATGATATAACCTTCGATGATTATTTACTGAAGGAATTTAATTCAGAAGCATGGGATTGGAAGTCTATTTCTTCATCTGAGAAATTGTCTGTTAGTAATGAGTTCTTGATTAAAAATCAAGATAAAGATTGGGACTGGTGTCAACTGTCCCAGTCTCATAAGCTTATTATTGACAAGGAATTGTTGGAAAAGACCAAACAAAGAAATTGGGATTGGGGATGCCTTTCGTCAAACCCTGCATTGAAAATTTCCTTGTCAGATCTTTTGTCTTTGGAAATATCAAATTGGGACTGGGTTGCACTAAGTGGAAGAAATGATATTGAATTTGACAATGAGTCAGTGATTTCAACAATAGACAAACCTCAAATTACATGGGATTGGGCTTTGTTGTCATCAAGAAAAGATTTGACATATGATGAAAATTTGACACTCAAGATTATACATAAGCCGATTGATTGGAAATGTGTATCGAGTTTTGACACATTTGTGCCTTCTGTAAATGTGTTGTCAAAGTTATCATCATATGATCTCGATTGGGATGCTATTTCGCAAAATAATTCACTTACAAAAGATGTATTATGGCCTTATCGCGAAAAGTTGAACTGGCACTTTGTGAGTCAATCTGAGACATTCCAGAGATTGGGAAGAGATTTTTTTCTTAAATATAGAGATTATTTAGATTGGGCTATTATCTCGAAATCAACTAATTTCTCTTTGTCAATAGAAAATCTGAGAGAATTTAAAGACGATGTTTGTTGGACAATTATCGACCAAAGAGATGATTTCTTATATACAAATGAATTGATAGAAAGTTTCCCTGACTACATTAATTGGTCAGAAGCATCTAGAGCTAATACTATTAATTTTACAATTGATTTTGTTAAAAAGTATTCTGACAGATGGGATTGGAAGGCTTTACTTAGCAATCCTCTGATTGTACAAAAAGAAGATTTGTATTATTCAGCCTTTAAGGAAAAGATTAATGGAGTTAAGTTTATTGACCGTTTTTCTGTTAAAAATCCCAAGGTGTATCATTTTGCCCATTTATTCAATGCTGTAAGCATTATTAAATCTAGAAAAATATTGAGCAGAATAGGTGGTAAGGGACTTTTTGAGAATTCGGCAGGAAGTAATGTCCACAGAAGGGATACTGCCCACCACTATGCAAGATTCTACTATCGTCCACAAACTCCCACCCAATACTATAACGAAGCTTTAGGTGAAGATTCACACTCTTCCAGGGAAAGATATGTATTTCGTGGCTATGATTATAGAGGGAAAAAGATTTGGGATTCAATACTTGAATGTCCTACAGCTAAATATTGGGGCGCCCAGAATTTGGGCTCTCCCAAATGTCCAATGCCAGTATTCTTCGAATTCGATTTGCATGAAATTCTAAATTACTGTTTGGAAAAGTGTTATTATAGTACTGGAAATATGCAAAAGGATATAAGTCAAGTAATTCCAATAATCAAAGATCCATATAGGCTTAATACATCGTCTTTATATTCAACTATCGAAGACGGCATTGATACATATAAAGCTTATTCTCAACAAGAATTCCTTGTCTTGAATGAATTGGATTTCTCTTCACTCAAAAAGTATAGAATCATTTGCTATGATGAAGAACAAGCATATCTTTTGAAACAGCAATTAGAGGACGATCCTATATGTGAACACATCACGACTGATGATTATACATCATCAGGAATAAGAGTTTTCCATAGAACAAACAGAACCGTTTCTGTAGATGAGACAGAAGACACTATCAGTATTGAAACGAATTATCGAGATTCTAGTTCAATTGTGATAGAATGTGATAATGTTGATGGCATTGATATAATAAATAAAAGAAACATTACTTCTGTCGCAAAAGATAAGATTCAAGCTTATCCTTCAATAAGTTTCAAAAAGCAAGCACTTCCTATTACAGTTAGATTTATGGATGAAAAGAATTCATGGATAATATATTCTAACATAAAAGGAATGACTGGCTCCACAATGCCATATCCCAAATTACCAAAGCAAATTATTGATCAATTCGTCAAAGAAGCTTCTGGTCTTAAGATTAAGATTTCAAAGTCTTTATTCAAGGAACATATGTTATACTCATATCATGGGATAGCTCATACTGTGAGAGTTATGTGGAATGGGTTTGCTATTGCTTCGTTGGACAATACGATAAATGAAGCAATGTTTGCTCCTATCTTATATGCTTCTTTAATTCATGATTTAGGAAAGCGAAGTGACACCGAGGGAGAAAAGCACGGTGAACAATCAGCTCTCTTATACAGAGAAGAGATACATAATTTGTTTGACGATAATGAAGCTGAGACAATTTTGGAGGCGATAAAATACCACTCAATAGATGATAGTAAATGTCCCGCAAAAGTAAAATCAAATGTGATTTGGCAGATTCTTAAAGATGCAGATGCTTTAGATAGAAGCCGACTGCCAGGAAAAGGCTGCAATCCTTCTTTTTTGAGGAATACAATCTTTACTAATGAAATAGGCAAAGATCTTTTATCTCTTTCTCAGGTTTTACCTTCCCTAACCAATGGTTTGGCATGGGATTCGCCTTTAGAAGAAATATCTAATGTATTAAGGACACTAGCCCTTGATAATTAAAAACGATAATAACGCATTGTCATGGGCAGATTATTGTGATGTAGTATCAAAATACTTAAATGTAAAATTATTAATAGTATGGCATACATAGAAAAAAAAGGGAATATATTTAATTCCAAAGCAATGGCTATTGTCAATACAGTCAACTGTGTTGGAGCTATGGGAAAGGGAATTGCTCTTGATTTCAAACTTCGTTATCCAGAGATGTTCAAAGAGTATCAAAAGATTTGTTTTAGGCACATGTTAAAACCAGGACAAATTCTTCCATATACGAAATCATCTCCTATTATTCTGAATTTTGCAATCAAAGATGATTGGAAAGATCCATCAAAGATTGAGTGGATAGAACAAACGCTCCAGAAATTTGTGGATAATTACCATTCTATGGGGCTTAGATCTGTTGCTTTCCCATGGATGGGGGCTATGAATGGTGGTTTGCCATTTGAGGTAATACAACAACTCACAAGAAAGTATCTTTCAAAATTGGATGACATAGAGATTGAAGTATATGAATTTGACCCAGATGTTCCTTGCACATTATTCATTTCATTAAAAAAAATTGTATCAGAAAAGTTGTTTTCTCCTTCAGAACTTGAAAATTTCTCTCAAATAAAAAAGCGATATTGGGAAAGGATATTTGATGCAGTAAACGATAATAACACAAAAAGTATCAACAATCTTTGCTATTATATGGTTAATGGTAAAAGGATAATTGGCAAAACGAATATAGAACGTTTATTTGTGTTTCTAACAAAATACAATCAGGGATGTATTCCTAGGATGATCTCACTTTTTTAAGATTAATGAATATGGACAAAGAGAATAAACTGATACTATATAAGGATGAGGAAGGCAAGGTGAGTGTGAATACGCGCTTTGCTGATGAGGATGTGTGGCTGACGCAGGAACAACTGTCAACGATATACCAGACGACTCAGGAGAATGTTTCCATGCATATCACCAACATCTATACAGACAATGAACTCGACAAGGAGGGAACTTATAAGAAATTCTTATTAGTTCGCCAAGAGGGTAAACGGCAAGTGCGTCGAAACATCGACCATTACAATCTCGACGTAATCATCGCCTTGGGATATCGTGTACAATCGCCTATAGCAGTGAGATTTCGCAGATGGGCTACTCAGCGACTGCATGAGTATATTCAGAAGGGATTCACGATGGACGATGAGCGACTGAAGCAGGGAGGAAACCGCTATTTCCGTGAGTTGCTGCAGCGCATTCGTGACATTCGAAGCAGCGAGCGGAACTTCTATCAGCAGGTGACGGACATCTACGCCACATCGACAGACTATGATCCACGTGCCAAGATGACCAAACTGTTTTTCGCCACCGTTCAGAACAAGATGCACTATGCCGTGCATGAGCATACGGCAGCGGAATTGATCTATGAACGGGTGGATAACGAGAAACCCTTTGTTGGGATGACGAACTTCAAGGGCAACTACGTGACACGCGATGACGTAAAGATTGCTAAGAACTATCTGACGGAGTTGGAATTGCAGCGACTGAACTTGCTGACTTCACAATTCCTCGACTACGCAGAATTTCAGGCATTGGAGCAGAACCCCATGACAATGGCAGACTGGATTGCAGCCTTGGATGACCAGATATTGCGACTGAGGAAGAATATTCTGGAAGGGAGCGGTACCGTATCGCACCAAGAGGCCATAGAAAAGGCTGAACGGGAGTTTGAAATCTATCGTAAACGCGAAATGCGACTATTGGAGAGCGACTTCGATAAAGTCGTGAAGCGGTTGAAGAATCTGAAAGATGATGGCGATTTAGAAGAAGATGAAATCAATAACAAGTAAAGACTTAACACATGATATTTGGAAGAAAGATAAAAGAGCTCAGGGAAGAGCGCGGACTGGTGCAGCGACAACTATCGGCAGCACTGGAGATTGACACCCCAATGTATAGTAAAATAGAACGTGGCGAGCGAAAGGCGAAACGGAGCCAGATTCCCATTATGGCAAGGCTGCTCGAAGTAGACGAGAAGGAACTGCTGACAATCTGGTTGGCAGACAAGGTGCTGGATACAGTAGAGGGCGAAGAGGATGTGAGTCACGATGCGTTGGTCTATGCCCAAAAAGAAATGAAGGTAGAAGTGTGAGCCGTTCGCTGAGAAAGAGACATATCCATGGATTATAAAGCCCCAGCGCGTCATCACGACGAACTGGGGCAAACGATATATGGTCAAAGCAAATACTTTTCTATCTTGCGATGAACCAAGCCAACATGAATACCGTAAAAGCGAAGCAGGGCAGGAAGATGCCAAGCATCAGATAGAAAATCCGAGCAGAGAACCAGATGCCTGCGTTCGACAGGGTTTCATCCAAATCATAATGGAACTTGGAGAGTCTCTTCCGTTCCGTCTCCTCTGATTCCTCGAATACTTTCTTCAATTCTTCTTTGAATTCGGCGTGTTCCTTATCCTGACTGTCAGTAAAGCCATTAAGCAGGGCCGCCATAAAATTCACATGACTATTAAAAATTACCTTCAAATCATGCTTGGCACTTTCTCCGATTATCACTTCTGGCTTCGAGTCCATTATGCCTGAGGCAATCTCCCTCATCGCTTCTACAAACAGTTCAGACTTTGCGATCCAGTCATTCATATTTTCATTCATGGTTGCCAGTTCATGCTTACCATTCTCTATTTGTTGCAAGCCATCCTTCACTGTCAACAGTTCGACACCCAACATGTTGAGCATCTCGTTGAGAGATTCCAACTCGCTATTAAACTCTTTCTTTTTCTCGGCCTTCTGGTCGAGGTGATTCATCATGGCCTCTAAATCGAGGCTCTCCTTTTTTATATTATTATTCATAAAAGGTCTTTTTTTATTTACAATCCTCGTGAACGACGTATAGGACGTTGGTGCATCTGACGTGCCTGTCGAGCGCAGCGACGCGCCCACTCCATATCATCCTCATCGTCTTTTCTACCCCAGTTGCTTTCAGTTGAGGCACCACCGCCACACGACTCTGCAATCTCTGTTGCGGCATCGAGATAGTTGGCAAACAGCAGGAAAGCTGTTTTCTGAGCATCCACTATCGTAGCACACAGATCCACTTCCATCGTCCCAAGCTCATCCAGCAATGCATTGTCTGCTTCAATAGGGATGTCAACGGGATGGATTCTACCATTCCATTCGATATCGTGATGAACCATCTCAGGCATTTTCTGCTCAGGTTTTATTATAGACAGAGGTTCATCTCTTGTCGGCAACTGCGGTTTCAGTTGTTGTGTATTCACTTTCATAGGAGCAACAGGACGGGAGAATGTCTGCATACTTTTCGGAACAATCGTCTGGGTATGTACACTTTTGTCCTGATGCAGTTTAGCCCATGTGTTCATGATATGGGACGGAGTAAGGCTTCGGCTGTGGCCTAACAGCGTGGATTTGTAGAAGGAGTTACCCTTCTTCACTACATAGCCGACAACCTTTCCGTCATTACTGCGTTTTACCTTCACTCCATAGCCCTTTGCCTTTAACTTAGTCTCGTAAGTGTTCCAGTTAAACGAGTCCATCATCTTTAGGGCTTCAATACAGGCATTGGTCACTTCGTTTATGTTCCAGTCGCGCTTTTTCATCGACTGAATCCATCCACGTTGTTCGTTGATTGCATTTGCAGCAGCCATTGCGCGTTTGCGTATCATATAAGAGTTGTTCGTATTACCCTCCATGTCGATACGGTTGGCATTGATGTGAAGATGAAGAATCTGTCCCTTGCTGTCACGATGAAGTGACACGACATACTGGCTATTCGCAAGATTGGTATGTCCATTCTCCTTACGGCCATCGTTCTTCAAGTACACCTGCGCATCGAACTCTCGAATGAAGTCATAGGCCAGTTTCTGCCAATCGGCCATCGTCCAGTTCTCCGTCTCTTCCTTGGCAGGCGAAACTTCGATGCGAATGGCCGTCTTGTAAAGATGGTTATAGCGATTGATTTTCTCGCGATACTTCTGTTGAAGGATGAGCATTCTATCCCACATTGAAGAGGGAGTGATGTTCTCTGGCAAGCAGTGAACCATCACCACCTCACTCTTCTCCTTATCCACGGAGTAGCGTACCGCATTACAACCGTGTGTGATTACGTCAGCTAATGCTACCATATATTCTATAGTTCAAGTTCATACTAATCTCTCATTTTATTAAGGATTTCATCCCACTGGGCAATGACTCTGGTGATAGCTCTTACCCACTGACGCATGAAGTCATCGTCATCAAAGTAGCATCTGATTTGTTCCTGCGTTTTGCCTTTTAGGGCATTACGGACATGCACCATATCGCCACGAGCATCTGCCAGTTGGTTATACGCTTCAATCTCACTGTCCGTCAGATGTAGCTTCGGCTCATGGCAGAGCGCACACCTGCGGCTGTAGTCGCCTTTAGTAAGTCCACACATAGCGGCCTTCTCAGCTATCTGGGCATCTTCGATGTCATTGACACGGTAGTCAATATGATGAAGCCTCGGGGGCTTCCTCTGAATTATACGCTTTCTCATATCGTAAAACAAGTTTCGTTTTTGTGCTGTGGGGCAGTCCAATGCGAGCTTGCGAGCGTTCAAGAATCCATTGGATGGACAAAGCGGGTATTGCCGTTTTCGTCCGACATTGGTACCTCTTGCAACAACGGCTTGAAAAGCCGTCGGACAATCTACACTTCGACTGAAATCCTCGGTGTAGTGTTTTACGCTCAAAGCTAAAGCGCTTTACCCGCAAGGGACTGCCATTAAGTCTATTTGTCTCCCATTTCTTGCAAGTTGTCTTTTACCTCGTCACGAATACTGAGGTTGTTATCAAGTTCCTTAATTCGTCTCAGGCATTCGAAGGCCTTTTCCTGACCGTGGCTTGCATTATTCTGCGGTATGTTATCAACTTTGACTTCCGCATATTTCAATGCCATCTGGGTCTGATAAATACTCTCTTCTTCACGCAGTCTTTTATCTTGACATCTGGAATTATAAACAGTCTTCCCTTTGTCATGAATTTCATCAAGAAACAGCAATGTATGAATACTGACAGAGCTGTTAGACATTGTTGATATTAGCCCTGAATTATTCAACATTCTGATAATGTCAGAGACGGTTTCAACATCACAATTACAGAATTCAGCAAGCACTGCATCGGATATTAATGTCTGACCTGAATGTAAATAAGAATTCCATCCTGGTCTGGCATAATTGTAACCACTATCAGTACATGTGTGTTTTAACAACACTGTCAGCACCTTCATAATATTAACACCATTCTTGCTCTCGGCAAGAAAATCAACCTGACTCTCGGTCAGGACGAAATCAAAATATTTTGTCATTTTTGTACAGAATTAAAAATTATCAACAAATAAGGTTTATGCGTCTTTTATTTCGCATATTCTTTCAATAATGCATCTCTTACGAACAGCAAACGTCCTTGCTTGTTGTTGCCATTCTTAATATGAGGGAACTTGTCCTTAATACGCCGCATGTGATCTTCGGATATTCCGAGTATTTTCGCAGCAACACTTACAGGCACCATCTCTAATTGAGGCTCCTCACACTTTTTTAACTCACTCACAACTATCTTTGCAGCCTTGTAGGCTATAGCATCGATAGAACTTGGATCTAGTTTAAAATAGTCCATATCTTCTTATCTTCTATTTTCAATTTTGCTGCAAAATAAGTGAATATCTCAGACATAGGCTACTTCTGAAAATTTCTATTCGTGAATTAACACTTCACGAACAATATAAGACCAGAAATGAGCATTAAAAATCCAAGAACGCCAGATGGAGACGTTCTTGGATTAAAAAGGAATGGTAACTATAAACCTTAATTCAGAGATGAAACGGGAGTTAAATTTTGCCATCTATCTTAGCCATAGCATCTACAATAGACTCGTCGAGGCGTTTGGCATATACCTGTTCCGTCATACGTTGAGATGCATGTCCAAGGATGTGCTGCACTATATTCATGGGGACATCACCACTATTAAGAAGCAAAGTGGCTCCGGTATGACGAGCCCAATGTGAGCTCACGGGTTTGTCAATACCTGCATTCTGAGCCACCACCTTCAAGTATTCGTTATATTTCACATTACTTATAATAGGAAGGTGGTTATTGTACTTCTTCAAAATGGCAAGTGCTGGCTTCAAAAGTGGGATGGTAAAGGTCTGGCTTGTCTTAGCGCGCGCACCTATATATACTCTCATACCCTTGACTTTCTCTATCTTTTCGGCATCAAATGTACTGAGGTCAACATAGGAGAGACAAGTGTAGGTCTGGAACACGAACAAGTCTCTTACTCGTTGAAGGCTTTCTGTTGGTAGTTCCATGTCTCTCACCTTGGCAAACTCCTGAGGTGAAAGGTATTTGCCAATGCCACCTTTCGACTTCTCCTTCTCAATGCGCACCCACTTGTAAGGATTGCGTTTGACGTAGCCTTCATCGATAGCGTCAAGAATGAAAGAGTTGAGGAAACGATGGTAGTTGTTCCACTTCGAGTAGGGTTTCAAACCTCTCGCAGCCAGATGTTCGTCAAGAGCGATGATGTTCAGGTCGGTGATGTCCTCGAATTCCGCAATCTTTCCCCAGCCTCTGAAGAACTTCATGAATCGGGTGTAGCGTTCCTGGCTGTCTTCGGCTTTGCCATACTGACGGATCTTCATTCGCTTATCACAGAAATCAAGAAAGTTGATGTTGCCAGACCTCAATCGTTTCAGCCTGTCTGGAATGGTGAAGATGTCGATGCTACCTTCGGTCATCATGTTGACAACGACCTGTCGCACATCAATCATCAGCTTCTCCAGTGTCTGGTTCAACTGGATAGCATCAACGCGGTTAGTTACTGTACCACGGTGCCACTGCTTCGGAAGGAGCCTGACGCCTGTAGTCATATACTTCTGCTTTCTTTCGAAAGTAACTCGCAGCTCAACTGCTGCCTCTTTTGTGGCCGAAGCCGTCTTGTACCTGTTGTACACAAATTCTACTAATGGTGTCTTATTCATATAAAAATCATTAAATGTATTACAATTCTATTTTGTCGGTCGGGGTTGTAATACATCCTGTAATACATTTAGGCTTTATGATGTCGTAAGACCAACCATGATGCCGTATGCATTTTCAGCGGTATCCATCCCCTTATTAGCCTCGCTTTCAGCGGGTTAAGCTAATAAGGTGCTGGTAATCAGATACTAAAAATGGGAACCCGTAAGGTTCCCATTTGTGCTATTTGGCGGAGAGAGAGGGATTCGAACCCCCGGTACCTCTCGGTACGGTAGTTTTCAAGACTACTGTAATCGACCACTCTACCATCTCTCCAG